>CAXUKK010000007.1:668-19662 GCA_964251455.1 uncultured Enterovirga sp. | reverse complement strand
AGGTGCCGGCGAGGCCGAGCCCGACCGCGACGACCACGGCCGCGAGCGCCCAGCCTGCCGCCGATCCGAGATCGGCCGAGAAGCCGAGCTTCATCACCCGGGTGATCACGAAATACGCCGCACCCGTGCCGGCCATGAGCCCGAAGACGGCCGTCGCGATCCCCAGCGCGCCATATTCGATCGCATAAGCCAGGACGAGCTTCGGACGAGTCGCGCCCAGCGTCTTCAGGATGACGGCGTCGTAGACGCGGGCCCTGTGCCCGGCCGCGAGCGCGCCGGCGAGGACGAGCACGCTGGCGAGGAGCGCGACCGAGCTCGCGATGCGGATCGCGAACAGGAGCTGCCCGACGATGTCGTTGAACGCTTCCAGCGCGTCCTTCACGCGGACGCTCGTCACGCTCGGGAAGGCATGCGCCACGTCGCGCAGCAGCCTCGGCTCGAGCGCGGCATCGCCGCCCTTCGGCAGCGTGATCGTCATCAGCTCGGTATGCGGCGCGCCCGCGAAGGCGTTCGGCGAGAACACCATGACGAAGTTGATGCCGAGGCGGCGCCAATCGACCTTGCGGACATTGGCAATGCGGGCCGTCAGGCTGCGCCCGAGCACGTTCACCGCGACGTCGTCGCCGATGGCGAGGCCGAGGCCGCGTGCGACGTCCGCATCGAACGAGACGAGTGGCGGCCCGCGGTAATCCGCCGGCCACCACTCGCCGGAGACGACGCTACCACCCTCCGGCGCCGCGGCCGAATACGTAATGCCGCGGTCACCGTCGAGCACCCAGGCCACCTCCTGCGCGGCCTTGATCTCCCCAACCGGGACGCCCTTCAGGCTGATGAGGCGGCCGCGCATCATGGGCACGGCCTCCAGGGCCGAGCCCGGCGCCCGCTCGGCCAGGTAGCGGCTGAACGCCTCCGTCTGCGTGCTCGGCACGTCGATGAAGAAGAAGTTCGGCGCCCGCTCGGGCAGCGTCGATTTCAGCTCGCGGCTGAGATTGCGGTCGATGACGGCGATCGTGACGAGCAGCGTGATCCCGAGCCCGAGCGAGAGGACGAGCGAGGGCGTCAGCGCGCCCGGCCGGTGCAAATTCGCGATCGCGAGCCGCAAAGAGGGGTTCCGCACATGCGGGAGGCGGCGGGCGAACGCCATCACGCCCTCGGCGACGAGGCGCAGCAGCACGAAGGCGAAGAGCGCGGCCCCGACGAAAATGAGCGCGACCCGCCTGTCCTGCGCGGCCAGGACGGCCAGGGCCGTCAGGGCGATCCCGGCAAGTGCCGCCGCCGCCATGTAGCGCGCGCGCGGCCAGCGCCGGTCGGGCGCGATGCGGTCCCGGAAGAGCCCGGACACGGAGATGTCGTGCGCCCGCCCGAGCGGCAGGATCGAGAAGGCGAGCGCCGTGAGGAGGCCGTAGAGAACGGCGGCCCCGAGATCGGACGGCGCAAGCGTCGGCGTGATCGGGATCGGCAGGATCGAGCCGGCAAGTGCGGCCGTCCCGAACAGCAGCGCCGCCCCGATCGCGAGCCCGACGGCAATGCCGATGACCGCGATGGCCATGACCTGGACGAGAAAGATCGCGATCACGGTCTCGCCGGTCGCGCCGAGGCTTTTCAGCACCGCGATCGCGTTCCGCTTGCGATCGACGAACGCCGTCACGGCATTCGCGACCCCGACGCCGCCGACCAGGAGCGCCGTCAACCCGACGAGCGTCAGGGATTGCGAGAAGCGCAGGATATCGCTGGTGGAGCGTGGCCCCGCGTTCAGCCGCGTGCGCACGTCCCAGCCCGCCTCCGGCACGGCCTTTCCGATCGCCGCGGTGGCAGCCGTCAGGTCGGCATCGTCGTCACGGCCGGGCGGCAGCGACACCCGGTAGCTCCAGCGCACCAGGCTGCCGGGCTGCAGCAGGCCGCTGGCGCGCAGCGCATCCTGGGACATGATCAGGCGCGGACCGAAGCCGATCCCGTTCGCGATCTTGTCGGGCTCGGAGACGAGACGGGCGCGCAGCTCGAAGGTGCCGCTTCCGATCGTGATCCGGGCGCCCGGCTTGAGATCGAGCCGCTCGAACAGGACGGAATCCGCGACCGCGCCCCAGGCGCCGTTACGCTCGGCCAGGAGTTCGGGAAGGGAGCCGGCCGGGTCGGTCTCCACCGTGCCGCGGGTGGGGTAGCTCTCATCGACGGCCTTGGCTTCCACGAGCGCAGCGCCTTCGGGCGCGACGGCCATGGCCCTGAGCGTCGCGACGGTCGCGACGCCTCCCTGGGCGGCGAGCGCGGCGCGTTCGGCGGGCGTGGCTTCGCGCTGGATGAGCGCGTAGGTGGCATCGCCCCCGAGGATGGTCCGGCCCTGGCTGGCGACCCCTTCGACCAGTGACCGTGCGATGGACGCGACGCCCGAGATGGCGCCGACGCCGAGCGCGATGCAGGCGATGAAGACCAGGAAGCCGGCAAGTCCCGCCCGCAGCTCGCGCCATGCGAGCCGGAACACGAGCGGCAACCCGGCCTTGCGGGCCGGCGAGGATGCGGCCGGAATGGTGCCGTGCATGCGCTCTCAGCTCCGAAGCGCTGTGGCGGCGGGCTCGACGATCGTGCCGGCCCGAAGTGCGATCGTCCGGTCGCAGCGCGCCGCGAGCGACGGATCATGCGTCACGAGGACCAGCGTCATGCCGCGCTCCCGCTTGAGGCCGAAAAGCAGGTCGACCACGCCGTGGCCCGTCGTCTCGTCGAGGTTGCCCGTCGGCTCGTCGGCGACGACGATCGCCGGGTCCGGCGCCAGGGCCCGGGCGATGGCGACGCGCTGCTGCTCGCCGCCGGAGAGCTGGGCCGGATAATGGTGCAGGCGCCCGCCGAGACCAACCGCGTCCAGTTCCGCCCTGGCGCGCTCGAACGCGCCGCTCCGTCCGGCAAGCTCCAGCGGCAGCCCGACATTCTCCAACGCCGTCATGGTCGGGATCAGATGAAAGGACTGGAAGACGATGCCGATGCGGCGGCCGCGCACCCGCGCGAGCTCGTCCTCGCCGAGCGCGGTCAGGTCGGCGCCGTCGAGCACCACGCGGCCCCGATCCGGTCGCTCGAGCCCCGCCATGACCATGAGGAGCGTCGACTTGCCCGATCCGGACGGCCCGACGAGCCCGACCGCCTCGCCGGGCGTGATCGACAGGCTGATGCCCTTCAGGACATCGACGCGCGCTGCACCATCCCCGAGGCTCAGCGCGATGTCCTCGAGCTCGATGATCTTGCCTGGCATCTACGGAGACCCGATCTCAGCCCCGTTCCCAGGGAGATTTGACAGAATGGCGCTGACACCGCGCAGCCGGACATATGGGTCGAAGAGTGCGACCGGCAAATGGCGGGTGCTCGCCGTCGGCCTGTCGCTCCTAGCGGCGTCCGCCATCGTCGCCGCGCCTGCACGTGCCGCGCCGGACCGCGTGATCAAGCTCGTCGCGCTCGGCGACAGCCTGACGGCGGGCTACAACCTGCCGCAATCGGCAGCATTTCCGACAGTGCTGGAAGCCGCCCTGAAGGCGCGCGGCCACAAGGTCGAGATCGCGAATGCCGGCGTCTCGGGCGACACGGCGACCGGCGGCCTCGACCGGCTGGACTGGTCCGTCCCGGAGGGGACGGACGGCGTCATCCTGGAGCTTGGAGCCAACGATATGCTGCGCGGGACCGACCCCGACGTCACGCGGCGTGCGCTCGAGACCATCCTCACCCGGTTGAAGGAGCGCAGGATCCCGGTCCTGCTCGCCGGGATGTATGCGGCCCGCAACCTCGGGCCGGACTACACGCGCCGCTTCGACGCGATCTACCCGGATCTCGCCCGAACCTACGGGCTCGCCCTCTATCCGTTCTTCCTGGACGGCGTCGCCGGCCAGTCGAAATTGTCGCTGCCCGACGGCATGCACCCGTCGGCCGAGGGCGTGAAGGTGATGGTCGAGCGATTGCTGCCCACTGTCGAGACGTTCCTGGGCAGCATCGCCGGGAAGTAAGCTCCCGGGCGACGCCGTCGCGGCGCGAAGCGCTGCTTACTGCCGACGTGCCGGCCTGCCGCCGTCGAGGATGACACGACAATCGGCCGAGACCTGCTGGCGCTTTGCCCGGAGGCATTGGCCGATCCGCTGCCGGTCGGGGATTTCGGTCGAGCACAAGCTCATCGCATCCGCCTCACAGGCTCGACGCTGCTCCTCCTCCGTCGCCTGCGCATAGGCGGCGCTCGCCGTGCAGGCGCACAAGGCCGCCGCTAGGATCGTCTTTCGCATGTGGTTCTGTTCTCCGGTCGCCGGCACTGAACGCGCGAAACCGCAAAGTGGATCATCAGCCGGCGCAATTCCGAACAGAACCGTCGCGGGTATCGGGCGTTTGCAACAGGCGCTCCTGCGGGACTCGTGCCGAAATGGGCTGTTGATCGCCCCGCGTCTCGCACTTGCGAGAGCGGGGGTCGGGCAGCGAGAATCGCCGCGTTGCTGATCGGAGGGAACGACGATGCCACGCCTCTTTACCGGCCTGGAAATTCCACCCGACATCGCAGCCGAACTTGCCCTCTACCGCGGGGGGCTCGGCGGCGCGCGCTGGATCGATCCGGCGAACCACCACATCACCCTCCGCTTCATCGGCGATGTCGATCACGGGATCGCGCGTGACGTCGCGTCCATGCTTGCCGAAGACAGGCCGCGCGCACCGTTCCGGGTCACGATCGACGCGCTGTCCACGTTCGGGGGAGGCCGGCCGCGCGCGCTCCTCGCCCGCATCGCGCCCACGCCCGAACTGACAAAGCTGCAGGCAGACCAGGAGCGGCTGATGCGGCGGGTCGGGCTCGAGCCCGAATCACGCAAGTACACGCCCCATGTCACCCTGGCGCGCCTGCGGGACGTGTCTCCCGGCGACGTCGCGGCCTTCATCGCCATGCGCGGGCACTTCCCGAAGCTCTCCTTCACGGCCGAGCGGTTCGTGCTCTACTCGGCCCGCGATTCGGTCGGCGGAGGGCCCTATCTCGTCGAGGCAGCCTATCCGTTCGGCGGCGTAGCCGGGCACATCGCCTACGCGGACGAAAACGAGGAACGGCTGGCCGAATTCTGGCCGGCCTGAAGCCTTGGGCTGCGGGGCACCACGTCGGCGGACGCAATTCCGTCCCGTTCTGTCTTTGTTAACCCTGTCCAGCCTAGCTTAACGAAAAGTTGCTCCGGTTCCGTCCATGACTCGACTGCATCTGGCTCTTCCGGCGCTCTGCCTCGCGCTCGCCGCCTCCGGGCCGGCCTTTGCCCAGCAGGCTGCGCCCCGCGCCGCACAGCGCCCTGCCGCTGCACCCGCGCAGGTGCCGGGTGGCGGCTCCGCGACGCTGGTCGCGACCTTCAACGACTGGAGCGCCTACACGGCGCAGACCGGCCGGTCGAAGATCTGCTACGCGCTGTCCCAGCCGAAGGCGCGCACGCCCGCCAACCTCAAGGACACGGCGGCCTACCTGTTCGTCTCCTTCCGGCCGGCCGAGAACGTCCGCAACGAGGTCGCGACCGTGCTCGGCTTCGCCACCAAGGACGGCGGCGATGCCGCGGTGAGCATCGGCAGCACCTCCTACGCGCTCGTCAGCAAGGCGCAGAACGCCTGGATCAAGAACCCGGCCGAGGAAGGTCAGGCGATCACGACCATGTCGAAGGGCCAGGCCATGGTCGTCACGGCGACCTCGGCCCGCGGCAACAAGACCAGCGACCGCTACTCGCTCGCCGGCTTCGCCCAGGCGCTGGACCGCGCCAAGAAAGAATGCCCGTAGTCCAGGGCTACACGGGACGCTGAGAGCGCCTCTCAACAAATCGGGCTCTTGATGCTATATGAGCCTCTCACCCAGGCTCATCAGGCAGGCTCTCCATGGCGACGGCGTCGCTCGACAATGCCGCGCGCGACCTTCGTCCCGTCCTGCCGCAGGCTCTCCAGGCCGCCGCGACGGTCGACCCTCTGCCGCGCGCTTCCCTCATCGGCCTTACCCGGCCGGGCCTGAAGGACAAGCTCCTCGCCATCGGGGTCGCCGAGAAGGAGGCCCGGATGCGGGTCTCCCAGATCTGGCACTGGCTCTACCATCGCGGCATCCAGGACTTCGAGGAGATGACGAATGTCGGCAAGGGGCTGCGGCGCAGCCTTGCCGACGCGTACACGCTCGACCGGCCGGAGGTGACCGCCGAACAGATTTCGGTCGACGGCACCCGCAAATGGCTGCTGCGCATGCCCTCGACCGGCCCGCATGATCGCGGAGCCGAGATCGAGTGCGTCTACATCCCGGACGATGACCGCGGCACGCTCTGTGTCTCGAGCCAGGTCGGCTGCACGCTGACCTGCTCGTTTTGCCATACGGGCACGCAGCGGCTGGTCCGCAACCTGTCCGCCGCCGAGATTGCCGCGCAGCTCGTCGTCGCGCGCGACCGGCTGGGCGACTTCCCGACGCTCGGCGACCGGGAGACCGCGATCTTGCCCGGCGGAGGGCGGCTGGTCACGAACATCGTCTTCATGGGCATGGGCGAGCCCCTGTATAATCTCGACAACGTCGTCGATGCCGTGGACGTCCTCAGCGACGGCGAGGGCCTGGCGCTTTCGCGCCGGCGCCTCACGGTCTCGACCTCCGGCGTCGTCCCGGAGATGCCGGCACTTGGCGAGCGCGCCAACACGATGCTGGCCATCTCGCTCCACGCGGTGCGGGATGATCTCCGCAACGAGCTCGTGCCGCTGAACAAGCGCTATCCCATCGCCGCGCTGCTGGACGCGTGCCGCGAGTATCCGGGCGCTTCGAATGCCCGCCGCATCACCTTCGAATACGTCATGCTGAAGGGG
This sequence comes from uncultured Enterovirga sp., assembly GCA_964251455.1. Taxonomy (GTDB): domain Bacteria; phylum Pseudomonadota; class Alphaproteobacteria; order Rhizobiales; family Beijerinckiaceae; genus Enterovirga. The sequence continues at coordinate 12,861 of CAXUKK010000007.1, read as the reverse complement.
GTGAACGATTCCGATGCGGATGCGCGCGAGCTCGTCCGGCTGCTGCGCGGCATCCCGGCCAAGATCAACCTGATCCCGTTCAACCCCTGGCCCGGCACCAAATACGAATGCTCGGACTGGGACCGGATCGAGCGCTTCTCCGACATCGTCTTTCGGGCCGGCTACGCCTCGCCCGTCCGCACCCCCCGCGGCCGCGACATCCTGGCCGCCTGCGGCCAGCTCAAGAGCGAGACCGAAAAGCTCTCCGCCCGCGCGCGGCTGATCCTGGAAGACGGGCGCGCGGCAGCGCCGAGGCCCCGGCCCGGTAACGGCACGGTCGCCGATCGCGACGTCATCGCAGAGGGCCGACACGTCTCGTCGACGTGCGCGCAGGTCGGTGGTCCGGCTCGCAGCGCCTGAGCTTCGGGCCGTGCGCCTACTTCGTCATGTAGACCGGCGAGAAATCCTGGAACCAGTTCTGCGCCTGGACGAAGCCCTTCACCTTGGGGCTCATGGCGCGCGGATTGACGTCGTGCGTCACCATGAGGAAGAGCGCCTCGTCGACGTATTTCTCGTGGATCTTCTGCAGCACCTTTGTCTGGCTGGCCGGATCGAAGGCGTTGCGCACCTCGTCGAACAGCCTGTCCATCTCCGGATCGCAATAATAGCCCCAGTTCGTCCCGGCCGGGGGCGCGAGGTTGCATTGCAGGTGACGGATGAAGCCGGTGAACGGGTCCTGGATGAAGTAAGTGTAGTTCATCGCGGTCGCGCCCCGGTTCGTGTCGGACTTCGCACCGGCGCGCCACAGGTTGATCAGCGTATTCCAGTCGACGACCTCGAAATCGACCTTGATGCCGATATCGGCGAGGTTCTGCTGAACGAACTCGTTCATCGGCAGCGGCTGCATCTGGCCCGACCCCGACGGCGAAATCAGGATCTTCGTCACAAGCGGCTTGCTCGGCCCGTAGCCCGCTTCCGCCATCAGCTTCTTCGCCGCCGCGGGATCGAAGGTCAGCTTGAAGGTGGGATTGCCGAACCATTGGTGGCCGGGCGGGAAGAACCCCTGCGCGGGGATCATCAGGCCGGCCAGCAGCTCCTTCATGCCCTCCCGGTCGATCGCGAGATTGGCGGCCTTGCGCACCCGAATGTCGTTCCACGGCGAGCCTTCGGCGCGTGACAGATGCCACGTCCAGTTATGCGGATAGGCGTTCGTGAAGATGACGTTGCCGCTCTTCTTCAAGGTCTCGACCACGTCGGGAGCCGGCGCCTCGATCCAGTCCACCTGCCCGGACAGGAGCGCGGCCGAGCGGGCGTTCACCTCGGGAAGCGGCACGAGGACCAGGCGGTCGAGCTTGGGCACGCGTCCCTTGTCCCAGTAATCCGGGTTCGGAACGAGCTCCGCCCGTTCGCGCGGCCTGAAGGAGACGAGCTTCCAGGGCCCGGTCCCGGACGGCGTCTTGGCGAACTCGTCCCAGTTCCGCCCGACCTTCTCCCACTGGGCGGGGGACGAGATCATGATCCAGGCGAGCTGGTAGGGAAGGGTCGCGTCCGGCGCCTTGGTGGTGACCTCGAGCGTGAGCGGGTCGACCGCCTTGTAGCTGGCGACGGCCGGGATGCGCGTGCGTCCCTGCCCGGATTGCCGCCTGTCGAATTGCGGCGAATCCTCCTTCAGCAGCTTGTCGAGGTTCCAGACGATCGCGTCTGCCGTCAGCATGGATCCGTCGTGGAAGCGCACGCCGTCGCGCAGCTTGAACACCCACTTGTTCTTGTCCGCGGCATCGACGGCCCAACTGGTCGCGAGGCCGGGGGCCAGATCGGACGGCTTCGTAGCGCTCGACAGGTCCCAGTTGATGAGCGCGTCATAGACCGTGTAGCCCATGAACCGCATGCCCTCGCCGCCATTGTCGGTCTGGCCCGTCGTGAGCGGGATGTCCGATGCCGTCATGCCGATGCGCAGCGTGCCCTGCGCAAGCGCTGCGGCACTTGGCAGAGCCATGCACGCTGCGGCCAGGGCACCGATCCTCAACAGGGTCCGCATCGAAGCACTCCGGCTAAGCGATCAATCGTCGCCGGCGATGCAAGGCTCCGGCCAAGCTTGGTTCCACGAGGGCCGCGGGATGGCCGGCAGCGTCAGCTTGGTTCTTCTGGCCCCGACCGGAACTCAGGTCGAGCTTGGCCGCCGCGTCATGCGCGGCCGGCGGCCCGCGAGAGCACGTGCTTGCAGAACGCCGTCGTGAGGAGCGGGTTGGGTTCGACAGCCTCGCCGGTCGAGCGGGTGGGGTCATTGCGGTTGATGCAGGCGACCAGGACAGCCGAGAAGGCGCTTGCCGCCCGTTGCACCTTGATCACCGCGACCGTGGGTGCAGTGCCACCCTGCAGCGTCGCCGCAGGCGCCGTCTCGCTCATCAGCGCGACCAGGAGCACGCCATATTGGCTGAGGATCACGGAATAGGCGTCCTTGCCGATCTGACCGTTCGTGTAGGCCTGGCAGGCAGCATAGAGCCCGTCTCGAAGAGCCATGACGCCCTTGGTGCGGCCGTCGAGTTTCTCGATCTTTTCGGTGACGTTGTTCCCGAACGTGCCCTCGACGGGTGCCTGGGTGGCAGTGCTCTTCACCGTGACATCCACGTCCTGAGAGAAGGCGGTCGCGTAGTCGGGGCTCGGCTCGGAGCACGTGACATTCTGGACCGAGCCGTCGGCAAAGCGTCGCGGTCGCTCCATCACGAACCGCAGGTTTCCGGTGGCCGAAAGGGTCTCGGCCGACCCGAACTGGAACTGGGCCGTCCTGAAGTTCGGCGAGTCGCAGCCTGCGAGCGCCAGACACACCATCCCGATCGCGAGTGCACGCATGTAAGCCCCCTGGTTTGCGGCCTGCCATTCGGCATGAGCCAAAATTCGCGGATGAGGCGCGCCAGCGCCGATCCACAACCAGAAGTATTGATGCACGCGAGGTAGGTGACGAGAAGCCCGGAGTCGAGCCGGGCCAAACACCCGCCCAGGTTGTGATCACATTACCACAGTGAGCCGCTTGGCCGCGCGCGTCAGGCCCGTATAGAGCCAGCGGGCGCGGTGCTCGCGAAAAGCGTAGCTCTCGTCGAACAGCACGACCTCGTCCCACTGCGAGCCTTGGGACTTGTGCACCGTCAGGACGTAGCCGTAATCGAACTCGTCCGACTTGCGTCGCGTCGCGAAGGACAGTTCTTCCTCGCGCCCCTCGAAGAACTCCCGCGGAACGGAGACCCGGACGGAGCGCTTCGCCTCGTCCTCGGGCGAGACGTCGAGCTCGATGAGGCCGCCACGCTCGCCGCGCGCGACCTTCACGTCGAACAGGGCGCCGTTCAGCAGCCCCTTGGTCTTGTCGTTTCGGAGGCAGACGAGGCGTTCGCCCGCCCCCGGCATGGGATCTCGGAAGCCAAGGAGCTGCCGGATGCGGGCGTTGTAGCCGCGCCGCGACTTGTTCAATCCGACCAGGACCTGGTCCGCCTTGAGGAGCGCGTCCGCGTCGATGTCGCGCCGGTCGATGACGCGGGTCTCGCCCCAGGTCCCGCGTTCGAGCCGGCCGCCTTCGCGGACCGCGATGGACAAGCGGATGATGGGGTCGCCTGCCGCCTGCCGGTGCACCTCCGTCAGCATGGAATCGGGCTCGTGCTCGGTGAAGAAGCCGGCTCCCTTCACGGGCGGGAGCTGCGCCGGATCGCCGAGGACGAGAACCGGGATGCCGAAGGACAGGAGGTCGCGACCCAGCTCCTCGTCCACCATCGAGCACTCGTCGATGACGATGAGCTTCGCCTTCGTGGCGTCGCTCTGCCGGTTGAGGACGAAGCGGGGGCCGCTCTCCCCGGAGCCGCGCGAGCGGTAGATGAGCGAGTGGATCGTCGAGGCCTCGCCGCAACCCTTGTCGCGCAGCACGAGCGCCGCCTTGCCCGTATAGGCGGCGAAGCACACATCGCCGTCGACCTCCTCGGCGATGTGGCGGGCAAGCGTCGTCTTGCCCGTCCCGGCATAGCCGAAGAGGCGGAAGACGGGCCGGTCGCCTGTCTTCAGCCATTGGGAGACGGCCAGCATGGCGCCGTCCTGCTCGGGAGACCACTTCATCGGAGGAGGGCAGGTTTGGCCGGCCCCGGGGGCCTGCCTGTCGGAGGTAGCATTACGGCCCTTTAACCCGGCCGCGACGCGCCTGTAACCTGGAGGGGAGCAGCCTCATCCGACGGTGGCGAAGTCTCGTGCCGCCGGATCGGGAGAATGCAGATGAATCGATGGGCCATCGGATTGTCGGGCATCGGCGCGCTCGTGGCGGCCGGCGCATACGCCCAGGATCGGGGTTTCGCGGGCAGCCCCTTCGAGCAGGGACATGGCTGGCGGCGGGCGGCTTCGCCCGAAGACAGGGCAGCGTTCGCGGATGCCCGCATCGCGGCGCTTCATGCCGGCCTCAAGCTCAACGCCGAGCAGGAGAAGCTCTGGCCTCCGGTCGAGACCGCGATCCGCGGGCTCATGCAGCAGCGACGCGAGGCCCAGGCGGCACGCCGCGAACGCTTCGCGTCCATGCGGCAGGAGGGATCGGACCAGGACGTTCCGGCTTCCCTGCGCTTCATGGCGGACCGGCAGACTGCCTCCGCCGAAGCGCTGCGCAAGCTCGCCGACGCCTCGCAGCCGCTCTATGCCGCGCTGGACGAGAGCCAGAAACGGCGCCTCGCCATCCTGTCACACGGGCTGACGGGTGGACCTCGGCATGGCGGACCGCATCATGGCGGCCGGCATCAGGACATGCGGCGGGGCTGATCGGCCTCAGAGCCGCCGGAGCGAGACCTGCTCGATCCGGTGGCTCGCGCCCTTGCGCAGGATGAGGCTTGCACGCTGCCGGGTGGGCAGGATGTTCTCGTTCAGGTTGACGAGGTTGATGCGGTTCCACAATCCGTCGGCGAAGTCGATCGCCTCGGCCTCCGACAGGTCCGCATATTTGCGGAAGAAGGAGAGCGGGTCGCGGAAGGCCGTGTGCCTCAGCCGCAGGAACCGCGCGAGATACCAGCGGTGCAGGTCCTCCTCGTCCGCGTCGAGATAGACCGAGAAGTCGAAGAAATCGGACACGAACGGGATGGCTGCGCCGTCTCGCGGAAGGCGCGCGGGCTGGAGCACGTTCAGCCCTTCGACGATCAGGATGTCGGGGTTCTCCACCACGACATCCTCGTCGCTGAGTACGTCGTAGGTCAGGTGCGAGTAGAGCGGCGCGCGCACGCCGCGCTTGCCGGCCTTGATGTCGGACAGGAAGCGCAGCAGCCGGGCCGTGTCGTAGCTTTCCGGAAAACCCTTGCGGTCCATCATGTTGAGCCGATTGAGCTCGGCATTGGGCCGCAAGAAACCGTCCGTCGTGACGAGATCGACCTTCGGGGTGTTCGGCCAGCGCGCAAGCAGCGCCTTCAGGATGCGGGCCGTCGTCGACTTGCCGACCGCAACCGACCCCGCGACCCCGATAATGTAGGGCACCTTCTCGGCCTTGTCGGCGAGGAGGAAGCTCTGCGTCGCGCGAAACAGGCCCTGCGCCGCCGCGACGTAATGCGAGAGAAGCCGCGACAGCGGCAGGTAGATCGCGATGACCTCGTCGAGCGAGATTGGGTCGTTCAGCGACTGGAGTTCGTGCACCTCCGCGGCGGACAGCGTCAGCGGCGTATCGGCGCGCAGCTTCGCCCACTCCCCGCGCGAAAAGGTCCGATATGGCGAAAGGTCCCGCTCGCGGGAGAGGGCAGGCAACGGCACGGCCGACACGGCCGGGCTCGCCTGGCTCACAAACTCGTGCATCGGCCTATTCGCTCCTGCGCGAAGCCTTCTCGGCAAGGCCGGACTGCGCGGTGCGCCGCGACAGTTCCGCCATCACCTCATCTACCGGGACCCCGCCTGCGCGGAGTGTGACGAGCAGATGATAAAGCACGTCGGCGGCTTCCGCCACGAGCGCGGGGCGGTCGCCCATGACGGCCGCGATGACGACCTCGACCGCCTCCTCGCCGAGCTTCTTGGCGGGCCTCGCCGGGCCGCCGGCCAGGAGCCGGGCCGTATGGGACTCGCCGACCGGCGCGGAGGCGCGCTCGGCGACGATGCGCTCGAGATCGAGCAGCGTGAAGGCCGTCATCAGGTGAGCCTCATGGCGATCCCGGCCTCGGCCATATGGCGCTTGGCCTCGCCGATCGTGTGCTCGCCGAAATGGAAGATGGAGGCGGCGAGGACCGCGCTCGCATGCCCCTCCCGAACGCCCGCGACGAGGTCGTCGAGGCTTCCGACGCCGCCGGACGCGACGATCGGGACAGGCACCGCGTCCGCGATGGCCCGCATCAGCGCCAGGTCGTAGCCCGACCGCGTCCCGTCCTTGTCCATCGAGGTGACGAGCAGCTCGCCTGCCCCGAGCCCGACGACCTGACGGGCGAACGCGATCGCGTCGATGCCCGTCGGCTTGCGGCCGCCATGCGTGAAGATCTCCCAGCGCTCCGGCTGGCCGGCCTCGGAGACACGCTTGGCGTCGATGGCAACGACGATGCACTGGCTCCCGAACTTCTCCGCCGCCTGCCGGACGAAGTCCGGATCGTTCACGGCGGCCGTGTTGATGGACACCTTGTCCGCCCCGGCGAGCAGGAGCTGGCGGATATCCTCCGTGCGCCGCACGCCGCCGCCGACGGTGAGCGGCATGAAGCACTCCGCGGCCGTACGCCGGACGATGTCGAGGAGCGTGCCGCGGTCCTCGTGGCTCGCCGTGATGTCGAGGAAGCAGAGCTCGTCCGCTCCGGCGGCATCATAGGCCCGCGCAGCCTCGACCGGGTCGCCGGCATCGCGCAGATCCAGGAACTGCACGCCCTTCACGACACGCCCGTCCTTCACGTCGAGGCAGGGGATGATCCGGATCTTGAGCATCAGGACGAAGCCAGCATGAGTTCCTCGGATGTGACCCGCAGGCGCTGTGCAGTCAGGCGCGCGATCGTCGCCAGCAGCGATTGGCCGAGATGTGGCTCCTCGCGCAAGAGCTGATCGAAACCCTCGGTCGTGAGCACGTAGGCTTCGACCTCCTCGTCCGCGATCACGTCCGCCGAGCGGGGCCTGCGGTCGAGCAGTCCCATCTCGCCCACCGAGGTGCCTGGCCCGAGGCCTGCAACACGCCGGTCGCTCCGGCCGCCTGAGAGCCGCACGCTCACCGAGCCGCGGGTCAGGAGCCAGAGCTTGTCCGCGGGTTCGCCAACCCGGCAGAGCGCAGCGCCGGCCGCGTAGGAGCAGGGTGTCAGGTGCGCCTTCAGGGCCGCCATCTCCCGCTCGGACAGGCCGCCTGCTAGATCGGTCTCCTCGACCCGGAGCGCCCTCCAGGCGGAGCTTCCGGCGGCGTGCGCACTGGCGAGGGAGCGATCCTCGGCCGTCTCCAATGCCGCGTCGAGATCGGGACGGATCGCGGCGTCGCATCCGGGCCCGAGCGCCTGGGCGACAAGCGCGGCGAATCTCGGATCGACGGACGACACCATCAGGATCATGCCGCGCTCACGGCAACGATCCGCGATCTGCTTCAGGATCGTGGCGCCGGACGTATCGACGTCCGTCACGCGCCGCAGGTCGAGAATGACCGTGCGGGCGCTGCCCTCCAGCCCTTTGACCTCGGACGCGAGATCCTCGGCATTGCCGAAGAACAGGATGCCCTGCAGCTCCAGGATCGCCGTGGATCGGCCGCTGCCATGGAGCAGTGTCAGATGTCCCTGGGAGCGGATGCGCTTGGAGAAGATCTGCGATCCGTCGAGCTGACGCCGGATGATGGGCCGGCTCATCTCGATGATGAACACCAGGCAGGACAGCGCGACGCCGGCGAGCGCACCGGCGACCGGCTGTCCGAGAACCGTCGTTGCCGCGACCGCGACGACGATCGCGGCGTTCCGGCGCGCCCTTACGGCGGCATCGCGGTCACCCGCCCGGAACAGGTCGTGCAGGAGCGTCACGCACCAGCGGTCCCAGAGCCGCCAGGCGATGCTGACGAGGATGGCGGCGAGCACGACGCTCGGCAAGGCGCCGACTGCCTTCGGGGCTACGGCCGCGCCCAGCAGGAGCACGGCCGCGACCGAGATCGTCGCCAGGCGTGTGCGGCCGCCGCCCGAGAAGATGGTCCGCGAGAACGCGATGGAGGTCGTGACCGTGAGGCCGCCCGCCAGCGACGAGAGGATGTTCGACAAGCCCTGGCCCGCGAGGTTGCGGCGCGGGGCCGTCTCGACGTCGCTCAGGTCCTGAGCGGCCCGCAACGCGAACGTGAGATCGAGCGTCCCGAGGATCGCCAGCGTCAGCGAGGTGAGGAGGAGCGCCTTCACGATCTCGAGCTCGGCGAGCGATCGGGCCACCATGCCGAGATCGAGATGCAGCCCGAGCGAGGCGGTCTGCAGGGAGATCGCCCCGACGGTGCCGCCGAGGTCGAGGGAGGGCAGGACCAACCTGCACAGATGATAGAGCCCCGTCCCGACCAGCAGCCCGATCAGCATCGTCGGGAGGCGCGGAGCCCGGCTCTCCAGCATCGTCACCAGGAGAACCAGCGCTCCACCGAACATCGGCATCGCGGGTGCGGGGAGTTGGAGCGCACCCAGAGCATGCAGAAGGCGGTCCATGGACGGAAGGCCGAAGAGCCGCGGCAACTGCTGCCCGAGGATGAGGATCGCCAGGCCGGTGAGGAAGCCCGCCAGGACCGGATAGGGCGTGAACTTCACCACGCGCCCGAGCCCGGACAGCGCGATGACGATCTGCCAGATCCCAGCCAGCATGGCGGACAGGGGCAGGAGCGCCAGCGCGAGCGTCACGTCGCCATTCGCGCGCGCAACAAGCCAGCCGAGGAAGCTGGCCTGGATGAGCGAATGCGTCGTCGACGTGATGTTCGGGATGAACGACGAAGCGCGGGCCAGCGCTCCCGTGACGCCGCCCGCGACGGCACACAGGATCCCGGCCGCAGCGCCAAGCGCCACGTAATCGTGGCCCAGGGGCTCGTAGGCCACGACGCCGGCAGAGACGCAGAATGGCAGGACCAGGAGGCCGACGATCGCGCCGGACGTGATCTCGCGAACGAATTGCTGGACGCCCAGAACGCCCGGCCTTGCCGCGTCGGCCATGGCGCTGCCGGCGGATGCCGGTCCGTCCGTCAGGCGCGTGCTCATCCCCGAGCGGGAATGCGCTCCGGCCGGAGCGCATTCGCCTCGGCGATCAGCAGGAGCGCCTCGGCCGGATCGATCCGGCCATCATAGAGCGCGCGCCCCGTGATGGCGCCCGCGAGCGCGGCGCAATCCGGCTCGAGCAGCCTCTCCACGTCGGCCAGCGACGCAAGGCCTCCGGACGCGATTACCGGAATGCTGACCGCCTGCGCGAGCGCCAGCGTCATCGGGATGTTCAGGCCCTTGAGGATGCCGTCGCGCGCGATGTCGGTGTAGATCAGGGCCGCGACCCCGACATCCTCGAAGCGACGGCCGAGGTCTTCCGCCGTGAGCGTCGAGGTCTCGGCCCAGCCATGCACGGCGACGCGCCCGTCCTTCGCGTCGATCCCGACCGCGATGCGTCCGGGATAGAGCCGTGCCGCCTCTCGCACGAAATCGGGATCCTGCACGGCAGCCGTGCCGATGATGACCCGGGCAACGCCTTCCGACAGCCAGCCCTCGACGGTGCGCATGTCACGGATGCCGCCGCCGAGCTGCACGGGCAGCGTCACGCGACCGAGAATGCCGCGAACGGCTTCGGCGTTGACCGGGCGGCCTGCAAAGGCGCCATCGAGATCGACCAGATGGAGCCAGGCAAAGCCTTGCCGCTCGAAGGTCACGGCCTGATCCGCGGGATCGTCGTTGAATACCGTCGCCTGATCCATGTCGCCCTGGACGAGGCGGACGCAGCGTCCCTCCTTCAGGTCGATCGCCGGGAAGAGGATCATGGCTTCCAGCGCAGGAAATTCGAGATGAGGGCGAGGCCGAGCGCCTGACTCTTCTCCGGGTGGAACTGCGTCCCGGCGAGGTTGTCCCGCGCGACCATGGCCGTCACGGGTCCGCCATAGGCGGAGACCGCCACGACCTCGCCCATGTCCTTCGGCTGAAGCGCATAGGAGTGGACGAAGTAGGCGTGCAGGCCTTCGGGACCGAGCGGGATGCCGTCGGTCAATGGATGGTCCTGCTGCGGATGCAGGGTGTTCCAGCCCATATGCGGGATCTTCAGGGCCGGGTCGTCGGGCCAGATCGGCGCGACGTCGCCGCCGATCCAGTCGAGGCCGTACGTGGTCTCGTGCTCCAGGCCGCGCGTTGCCATCAGCTGCATGCCGACGCAGATGCCGAGAAACGGCCGGCCCTTCTCGAAGACTGCCTCCTTCATGGCGTCGACCATGCCCGGGATGCCGTCGAGCCCGCGGCGGCAATCAGCGAAGGCGCCGACGCCCGGCAGCACCACGCGATCGGCACCCGCGACCTCGTCCGCGTCCGACGTCACGACGATGCGCTCGCCGGTCCCGCCTTCGCGCGCGGCGCGCTCGAACGCCTTGGCGGCCGAGTTGAGGTTGCCGGAGCCGTAATCGACGATCGCGACCGTCATCGCCGACCCTCGAAATCGGGGAACAGCCCGAGGATGGGCTCCCGAGCAACAAGCCCGGAGGCCGGTGCAACGCGGAGTGGTGCCGCCTGCGCCGAAACGGGTACGTCGACGCTCTCCGGCGCGAGCCAGCGCGCAAAGCCCTTGGTTTCGGCTTCGGCCTCGTCGGCGGCGATCACGATCCCGGTCGTCGGGCGCCCGCGCATCCGGTAGGCGAGGCGTCGGATGCTCGAACCCTCGAGCCCGAGGAAGAGGTGGACGAGCAACTCGATCAGGACGATCGCGCCGCCCGGAACGCGAAGTGCCGTCAGGCCGAACGAGAACCCCACCGTCCCGATCAAAGCCAGGATGGCGACGACCCAGTGCCGATGCCACAGAAACCAGAGCGCCGGGACCAGAAACGCGCCCCAGGAAAAGCCGTCACGGACGAATTCGGCCCGCTCGAGCGCGCGCTCGTCGCCGGGCAACGCGTCCTTTGGAAGGTGGATCGTGAAGGTGGAGGACATGGAAACCTTCAGAGCGCGCCCTTGGTCGACGGGATGCGCTCGCCTTCGCGTGGATCGATGGAGACCGCCTCCCGGAGCGCCCGCGCGAGCCCCTTGAAGCAGCTCTCGGCAATATGGTGGCTGTTCTCGCCGTACAACGTCTCGACATGCAGCGTGATGCCGGCGTTCATGGCGAAGGCGATGAAGAACTCGCGCACGAGCTCCGTGTCGAAGCCGCCGACCCGCTCGGTCGGGAAGCTCGTCCGGAAGACGAGGAAGGGCCGGCCGGAGATATCGACGGCGACGCGCGTCAGGGTCTCGTCCATCGGCAGGTGCAGGCTCGCATAACGGACGATGCCCTTCTTGTCGCCGAGCGCCTTGGCGAAAGCCTGGCCGAGCGCGATTCCCGTGTCCTCGGTCGTGTGGTGGCCGTCGATATGGAGGTCTCCCGTGACGGTCACGTCGAGGTCGAACAGCGCATGGCGTCCGAACAGCTCGAGCATGTGGTCGAGGAAGCCGATTCCGGTCGACACGGCCGCGCGGCCGGAGCCGTCGATGCCGAGCGATACGGCGATGTCGGTCTCGTTCGTCCGGCGGCTGACGCTCGCGGAGCGCATATTCCCCCCGAAGGTGTTTTGGACGTTGCAGAGACCGCTCAGTAGCAAGCGGAGGGCCAGGACGCCACAGCACCGTACCCGCGGCTGGATTTCACATGCCGGATGCTTAAGTGACGGTTCCCGCCGGAGTTCCGCGTTGTCCGAAGACCGCCTTCCAAGCATGCACGCCACCACGATCGTCATGGTCCGCAAGGACGGGCGCGTGGTGATCGGGGGCGACGGCCAGGTCAGCCTCGGGCAGACGATCGTGAAGGGCAATGCCCGCAAGGTGCGGCGCCTCGCCAAGGGGGGCGTGATCGGCGGGTTCGCGGGCGCGACGGCGGATGCGTTCACGCTGTTCGAGCGGCTCGAGGCCAAGCTCGAGCAATATCCGGGACAGCTCACGCGTGCCTGCGTCGAGCTCACCAAGGACTGGCGCACCGACCGTTATCTGCGCCGGCTCGAAGCCATGATGCTGGTGGCCGACAAGGAGGTCAGCCTCCTCCTGTCGGGCGCCGGCGACGTGCTGGAGCCCGAAATCGGCCCGAACGGCGCCGTCATGGCGATCGGATCCGGCGG
>CAXUKK010000007.1:0-658 GCA_964251455.1 uncultured Enterovirga sp. | reverse complement strand
ACATGGAGATGGACGCGGAAGCGATAGCTCGCCGTTCGCGCGCCATCGCGGCCGAGATCTGCGTCTACACGAACGGCAATGTCGTGGTGGAGAGCCTGGAGGCGTGAGCCGGAGGGTCCGGAAACGGGGCGCAGGCACGAGCAGCTGGAAACCGGCGTCGGTCGCGCCTAGCTTCGCGGCTGTCAACCTTGGGAAGACCCATCCTATGAGCGCGCCGGTCACCATCGATCTCGACGAGGAGACTTTGATCGCCCTCGACGGATTTGCGGCGAACATGGAACAGTCCCGGAGCGTCGTCATCGACCTGGCACTGAGGGAGTGGCTATACGCCCAGGCGGACTTCGCCACGCATGTGCAGGCCGGGATCGCGGATGCGGATGCGGGCCGGTTCGTCTCCCAGGAGGAGATCGAGCGCATCGCCCACAAATATGACCGGGCGTGAAACTCGCCTGGACGGCGCGAGTGGCAGCCAACCTTGAGGAGATCGCGGATTACATCGCGCGAGACAATACGCAGGCCGCCGCAAGGGTGACGCAACACATTCTCTCGTCGCTCGCACGCCTCGAGGTGCATCCCAATCTTGGCAAGCCGGGCCGGATTCCCGGTACGCGCGAGCTGGTGATCGCCCGGACCGCCTACATCGCCGCCTATCGCCTGA
>CAXUKK010000006.1:11287-20738 GCA_964251455.1 uncultured Enterovirga sp. | reverse complement strand
GCTTTCGCCCGGCACGGGCGGCGATTTTGGACCGGACCTGCCGCTCGTCAGCGCTTCCGCCCATCGCTGGACGGAAGAACCTAAGCCACGACGCACTGGCGCCCGGGCCGTAGTACCCGGAGGACGGCGCTGGTCCGGCTCCCCGGGAGCAGGGTCGCGAACCCCGCCCGCAGGCGCCGCATCCGCCGGCTCCGGGCTTGCCCGGTTCCGGCCCAATCAAGGTCTCCCACTCTGTTGACGCCTCGCGAGAGCGCCCCTCGGCGAAGAGGACGGGTGCGGTCTACAGCATTTATTCCTAGTATGTCAAGAGCCGACGCGTGTCGGGCGGAATGGGAGCGATCCAGCCTTCTCGGCCCGAAGCTCTCGATCGATGCGCCAGCTGCGCCTTCTCGCAACGACGCACGCTATCCTGGGCTTGAGCCGCGGATCCAGGATGGCCGGGTCGAACCCGTCCGTGACAATCAAATACGCGCAGGTGAGAGCCGTGCATCACGCGCCCCGACCACCGCACTCGCCGTCCGCCGCCGCGCGGCGGCGTGACACCCCGGTTGGAAATCGCTAGAGCGTGAAGCTCACCAGCATCTTGCCTTATTCTTCGGCCGGCTCCGATCCGGCCGCGCTGCGAACGTGGATTCCATGAACATCTACGGCCTCTTCGAGCGCCGGGTCGGCGAGGCCCTGGAGCGCCTGTCCGCGGCGGGTCAGATCCCGTCGGGCATCGACACGAGCAAGGTCCTGGTCGAGCCGCCGCGCGATGCAAGCCATGGCGACCTCGCGACGAACGCTGCCCTGGCCGTCGCGAAAGCCGCGAAGGCCAGCCCGCGCCAGCTGGCGGAGCTCATCGCCGCCGATCTGCGCGACGATCCGCGGGTCGTCGAGGCCACGGTCGCGGGGCCGGGCTTCATCAATATCCGGCTCCGGCCCGACATCCTGCACGAGGTGATCCGGGCGGCGCTGCTCGATCCCGAGGGGTTCGGCCGGAGCGGGCAGGGCGCCGGGACGGCGGTCAATGTCGAGTATGTCTCTGCGAACCCGACCGGGCCGATGCATGTCGGCCATGGCCGAGGGGCCGTCTTCGGCGACGCGCTGGCGAGCCTGCTCGCGTTCACCGGCTACACAGTTACGCGCGAATACTACGTCAACGATGCCGGCGCGCAGGTCGACGTGCTCGCGCGATCCGCCTTCCTGCGCTACCGCGAGGCGCTGGGTGAAGAGGTCGGCGCCGTTCCCGAGGGCCTTTATCCCGGCGATTATCTTGTCCCGGTCGGGCACGTCCTGGCCCAACGGCACGGGGCCGCGTTGCGGGACATGCCGGAGGCCGAATGGCTCCCGGTCGTGCGGGACGTCGCCATCGACGCCATGATGGCGATGATCCGCGACGATCTCGCGCTCCTCGACATCCGGCACGACGTGTTCTTCTCGGAGCGCTCGTTGTCGCGGGGCGCCGTCGACACGATCGGCGCAACGATCGCCGACCTGCGGGCCCGAGGGCTCGTCTACGAGGGCCGGCTCCCGCCCCCCAAAGGCCAGCTGCCCGAGGATTGGGAGGATCGCGAGCAGACGCTCTTCCGGACGGTCGAGTTCGGCGACGACGTCGACCGGCCACTGCTGAAGTCGGACGGCTCCTACACCTATTTCGCCGCCGACATCGCCTACCACCGCTCCAAGTTCGAGCGCGGCTTCGCGGCGATGATCGACGTCTGGGGCGCGGATCACGGCGGCTACGTGAAGCGCATGCAGGCCGCCGTGAAGGCGGTCAGCGCCGGAGAGGCAGAGCTCGACGTGAAGCTCTGCCAGCTCGTGAAGCTGCTGCGCGGCGGCGAGCCGGTGAAGATGTCCAAGCGCTCGGGCGATTTCGTCACGCTGCGCGAAGTGGTCGAGGAGGTCGGCCGCGATCCGGTGCGGTTCATGATGCTGCACCGGAAGAACGATGCGCCGCTCGATTTCGACCTCGCGAAGGTGCTGGAGCAGTCGAAGGACAACCCGGTCTTCTACGTCCAATACGCGCATGCGCGCTGCGCATCCGTGTTCCGCCAGGCGTCCGACGCGTTCCCGGGGCAGGATGCCGGTCTCGCGGAGCTGGCCGGGGCCGACCTGTCCGTTCTCACCGACGAGGCCGAGGTCGAGCTGCAGCGCCGGATCGCGCAATACCCCCGGACCGTCGAGGCGGCGGCCCTGGCCCACGAGCCGCACAGGATCGCGTTCTACCTGTATGATCTGGCGGGCGTCTTCCATGCGTTATGGAACAAGGGCAAAGACTTGCCGCAATTACGCTTTGTTAAGCACGACGATGAAAGATCGACGCTGGCGAGGCTCGCCCTTCTGGGTGCGCTGAAGGCAGTGCTCGCGTCGGGGCTCGGGACCCTTGGCGTGAGCGCGCCTGACGAGATGCGTTGATGCTGTTTCGGCGGGTAGCCGAGGCGACCTCCGCGGCGGCGCTGGCGCAGGCTTCGGTCAGCGTCTCGCGCCAGCCCCGGTGCTGAGTTGGGTTCAGGTATGAGCGACACGGGACAGAATCGCTTCGAGATCGACCTCGACGAGATCGAGCGCCAGCTTCGGCGATCGGCGGAGCTGGGTCCATCGTCGTCGCCGCCTCCTCCGGCCGACCCGCTCGCCGAGCTTGCCCGGATCGTGGGGCAGGATGATCCGTTTCTCAGCATCCTCGGCGATACGAAGCGGCCCGAGTCGTCGGCGGGAGATCGCCGCGAGCCGAGCTTCGGGGCGCCGCCCCAGCCGGCGCCCGGGGCTCTTCCCCGCAGCCAGGCCGATGCCGAGCTGAGCGCCGAGGACCGCAGCGTCCTGGGTACCGCCCCGCTCGTCTCGCATGATGGCGAGCGGCTGGATTCTTCCCGCTCGTTCGATCCTGTCACCCGAGCCTACGGCAACGATGCGGGCGCGCTCGATGCAGACGATTTTACGCCGATGGAGCCGCCCCGCTCGCGCCGGCGTCTCGGCGCCGTCATGGCGCTCGTGGCCCTGACGGCCGTCGGTGCCGCGGGAGCGTTCACCTGGCGCAAGATGGGCGGAAACTTCGCGAGCTCCGGTCCGCCGCCCCTCATCAAGGCCGACAACGCCCCCCTCAAGGTCGCGCCCGAGAACCCGGGCGGCATGGATATCCCGAACCAGAACCGGCAGATCTACGAAGGCCGGGCGGACAGCACCCGCTCCCGCGTCCTCGACCGGCAGGAGCAGCCGATCGACGTTCGCGAGGCAGCGCGGCAGATGCCCGCGCCAGAGGCCCCCGCACCGGCGGCGCCCGCCTTGCCGCAGACGAACGGCGTGGGAAGCGCTCCCGCCGCTCCGCCCGCCGTCGTGGCGGCTGCTCCGCCGGTCGCTGCACCGGTTTCGAACGGCGTGAACGGGTCGGTCGCGGCGGTCGCGCCGCGCAATCCAGCCCTGAACGCGCTCGGGGAGCCTCGCCGCGTGCGCACCGTTGCCGTCCGGCCGGACGGGTCGGCGGTCGGCGCCGCCGGCGGCTTGATGGTCAGCGATCCGAACACGCCCGTGCTTTCCGCAGGCCAGGTGCCGCCCCCCATCTCGGTCTCGACGATCTCGATTCCGGCGAATTCCGCAGCGGCTCCGGCCGCGCCTGCGTCGGCAACGCCGGTGACCGACGGGAGCACGCCGTCCGCCACGGCGACCCCCGTCAAGGTCCTGCCGCCGTCGCGTCCCCGTGCGGTGGTGGCAAGCGCCGCCCCTGAACCCGTGGCGACCGGAGCGGCCGAGCAGAGCCTGGGCGGGCTCTTCCAACCGGCCGACGTCGGGCGCACGGACGCCAATGACGCGCCGTCCCCGGCCCAGGCGAGCCCCGCGCGAAGCGTCACGGTCCGCCCGCCGTCGCGCCCCGCGCGGGCGGGCCAGCAGATCGCCGCGACGGACTCCGTTGCCGTGCTGCCCGAGCAGCAGACGAGTGCGGCACCTTCAGGCCCGCGAACCTATTCGGTGCAACTAGCAAACCGGACACCCGAAGAGGAGGCCCGCGCCGCCTATGATCAGCTTTCGGACAAGTTCGCGGCCGATCTCGGCGGCAAGCCCGCGACCGTGACCCAGGCGCAGGTGAACGGCCGGTCGGTCTACCGCATCCGCGTCACGCCGCTGTCACGCGACGACGCGAACACGCTGTGCACCCGCCTCAAGGCCTCGGGTGGGCAGTGCTTCGTCGTGGCGAACTGAGCGGACGCACCTCGGATGACGAGCCCGCGCGCCTTCATCGCCGGCTGTTCCGGTCTGGCGCTCACGCCCGATGAGATCGCCTTCTTCCGCGACGCCGATCCGCTCGGCTTCATCCTGTTTCGGCGCAACATCGCCGATCCGGAGCAGGTGCGTGCGCTGACCTCCAGCCTTCGCGACGCGGTCGGGCGCGCCGACGCTCCGGTCTTCGTCGACCAGGAAGGCGGCCGCGTGCAGCGGCTCGGGCCGCCGCATTGGCCGAAATACCCCGCGGGTCGAACCTATGGCCGGCTCGCGCCGGACCTCGAGGCGCGCAGCGCCTTCGTCCGCACCGGCGCGCGGCTGATCGCGCACGACCTTCGGGCCGTCGGCATCGACGTCGACTGCCTTCCGGTGCTCGACGTGCCGGTCCCCGGCTCACACGACATCATCGGCGACCGCGCCTACGACACGGATCCCGATGCAGTCGCCGTTCTCGGGCGAGCCGGCGCCGAAGGCCTGATCGAGGGCGGGGTCCTGCCGGTCATGAAGCACATCCCCGGTCATGGGCGTGCCGGCGTGGACAGCCACGAGAAGCTGCCGCGCGTCTCCGCGGCTCTCTCGGACCTGCGCAGCCACGATTTCCCGCCCTTCCGCGCCATGGCGGACATGCCCATCGCGATGACGGCTCACGTGGTCTACGAGGCGATCGACCCCGAGCGGCCGGCGACGACGTCGCCGATCGTCGTCTCGGACATAATCCGGGGCGAGATCGGGTTCGACGGGCTTCTCCTGACGGACGACCTGTCCATGAAGGCGCTCTGGGGCAGCTTCCGCGAGCGCGCCGAAGCGGCCTTCCGCGCCGGCTGCGACGTCGCGCTCCACTGCAACGGCGACCTTGCCGAAGCCTGCCCGGTGGCCGAGGCCGCGCCCGTCCTCGCGGGCGACAGCCTTCGCCGGGTGGAGGCGGCGCTGGCCCGGATCGCGGGGCCGCCTGTCGCGTTCGATGTTGTGGATGCCCGGCGCGGCCTCGAGGCGGCGCTTGCGGAGGCGGCCTGAGGCGTCAAGCTCACGTCTGTTCGAATCAGACGTGAGAGATGACCGAGGCACTGGCATTCGAGGCTGAGAGCGACCGCGCGGAGAGCGATCCGCTCCTCGTCGTGGATGTGGGCGGGTTCGAGGGCCCGCTCGACCTGCTGCTCGACCTTGCCCGCCGGCAGAAGGTCGATCTGCACGAGATCTCCATCCTCGCTCTCGTCGATCAGTACCTCGCCTTCGTCGAAGCCGCGCGAAGCATGCGGCTCGAGCTCGCCGCCGACTACCTCGTCATGGCGGCGTGGCTCGCCTACCTGAAATCGCGCCTGCTGCTGCCCGAGCCGCCGAAGCCCGAGGGACCGAGCGCCAGCGATCTCGCCACGGCGCTGGCGCTGCGGCTGCGCCGGCTCGAGGCGATCCGCAGGGCGGCGCAACTCCTCTCTGAACGCCCGCAACTCGGGCGCGAGGTGTTCGGGCGGGGCGGCCGTGAGGCTCCGGCCGAGCTGGGTGATCTCGGCTTCACGGCGTCGCTATACGATCTCCTGTCGGCCTATGCGCGCCAGCGCCAGCGCCACGTCTCCAGCCACGTGACGGTCGCGCGGCGGCCCTTCTGGTCGCTGCTCGAGGCTCGAAGCGCGCTCGAGCGCCTGCTCGGCCAGGCCGGCGACTGGATGGCGCTCGACGCCTACCTCCTGCGCTACGTGGTCGAACCCGGGATGCGCGCGACGGTCATCGCATCCGCGCTCTCGGCCGCCCTCGAATTCGTCCGCGAGGGTAAGGCCGTGTTGCGGCAGGACGTGCCGTTCGGGCCCCTGATGCTCCGCCGCGGCGAGGTCGCGTCATGAACGTGCGGCTGCCGTCACGCGGGATGCTGACCCTTGCGGTCGATAACGGGCCGGGCGACATGCCGGCTCATTCCGAGGCGTTGCGGATCGTCGAAGCGATTCTGTTCGCTTCGCCGGAGCCGGTCGGGATGGAGGCCATCGCCGCCCGTCTGCCGTCCGGCACGGATGTCGCCCGCGTGCTCGCCGATCTCGAGCGGCTCTATGCCGGACGCGGCATCAACGTCGCCCGCATCGACGGCAGGTGGACCTTCCGCACCGCCCAGGACCTCGCCTTCGTGCTGGCGTCCGAAGCGGGCGTGCCGCAGAAGCTCTCCCGGGCGGCCATGGAGGTGCTGGCGATCATTGCCTATCACCAGCCCACCACACGCGCCGACATCGAAGACATCCGCGGCGTCTCGACGTCCAAGGGCACGCTCGATCTCCTCCTCGAAACCCGCTGGATCCGGATGCGGGGACGCCGCAAGTCGCCTGGTCGGCCGGTGACGTTCGGAACCACGCCCGAATTCCTGCGCCACTTCGGGCTGAACTTGATCACGGACCTGCCCGGGCTCGACGAGCTTCACGGGCTAGGGATGGTCGACGGCCGGCTGCCCGCCGACCTCGCGATGCCCGTTCCGTCCGATTCGGCCGCGCTGGCCGAGGACGAGGAGCCGCTCGATCCCGACCTGATGGCGCTCGGCCCCGTCCCGGACGAAACGGACTGAGCTACATCCTGATCCAGGCCGCGAGGGAGACGTAGGGCGATCCCGGCCGTTTCTCGTCCGTCATCATCCATCCGGCCGACATGCGTCCTTGGAGGATGCCCAGCCGGAACCCGGTGACGTGCGCGCCGAGCTTCGTCTCCTGGTAGGTCTCGGTCGCGTAGGCCGTGACCTCCGGGCCGGCATAGAGGTCGGCCGCGATGCGGTATCCGGCCGATCCGCGTGCCCACAGGCTGGCATTCGTTGTGGTGCCGACGATCGTGGCGGTCAGCAGCGTGTCGCGGGTCGGGTTGGCCCAGAGCTCTACCTGAGCCTTCGCGCCGTAGCGCGGCTGCGAGAAGCGATAGACCTGACCCGCTACCGTCAATTGCTCGTGCTGGATCTCCGGACCGATGAACCCGGCCAGAAACAGGCGGGGGATATTCCATTGGTGTCCCACGACGACGCTGGTCTGCGTCGTGAACCGCGTCGCGGGCAGACTGGACCCGTCCACGAAGAAGCGCTCGCGCGTCAGCCCGAACCCGCTCGTCTCCATGATGACGAACCCGGTCCGATCGAGCGGGCCGACGAGCGTCTGCTTCGATCCCACCGTGAGGAACACCGAGCGGCCGGCATCGACGGCGGAGAACAGGACGCTGCGCTGGTCCTCGGGCCGGATGAAGAGGAGCTGGTCGGGATCGGCCGCCATCGCCGCGCCGCACGCCGCCTGCGCCAAGTAGAACGAGAGACACGCCAACCCAAACAGGCGGGTAAAACTGATACGCAACACGGCGATACTCGCCTCGACAGAACGACGCCGAGGATGCGGCACGGGGACATTGAAAACTGCACGCAGCAGCTTGTCGAGCGCTTTTCGTCGATCACGCGCGAAGGAAGTCGCATTTCCGCTGGGCGGCAGGCAGATCGCGTTCATTCAGGCGAGCGCGCCCACTCTTTGAGCGACACCGCACGCGCGCCGTTTCTTCAGATCATTAAACGTTGGCAGCAGAGTATATCGAGTGCTAGCACGGCGAATAGATTAGACGAATTTGTTAATCTTTACGCTTGAAGCTGGTCTTCTGTTGAAGAGAATTGCCGGGAGCCGCCGAAAGCGCGCTGATTCAGGAGGAGGTTGCATGGTCTCCGAGGACTTCATTCGCCAGCTCCAAGGCTATGGACTGACGACGGCGAGGATCCTGTACGGCATGCCGGATCACCCACGGGTGCTCCAAACGTTCGTCTGGCAGCAATACGACCTCGCTCCGAGCTTCCCGGTCCTGACCAAGTTCCTCGCCTTCTGGCGGCGCGAACTCGAAGGCCCGCTTCACTCGGTCGAAGTCGCCCATGCCGGACTGATTCGGCCCGCAGAGTTCCGCGCAGTGAACGGCGAACTCGCACTTCATTAGAAGATTGCACAGGTTCGAGAGGCGTGGGTGGTCGGCTTGGCCCTCGGGCGCCGCTAGGCTACAGGGAGCGACCTTCCCACCCAGCGGCGATCCCGGTTGTTTCCTGAAGCGCGTATCTCTGCGGTCCTCTCCTCGCTGGCGCGGAACGCGGGCGAGCGGCTGACTGTCGCGGACATCGTATCCGTTCTGCGGGACCGCGCCTTCGCGCTGCTGGTCGTGTTGCTCGGCCTGCCCAATTGTCTGCCGATGCCGCCGCCGATCCCGTTCGTGTGCGGGCTGCTTCTGGCGCTCGTCGCGGCCCAGCTCGCCGTGGGACGGCCGACCCCGTGGCTGCCGCGAGCGCTGCTTCGGCGCTCGATCCCGCAGGACGCCGTCGAGCGCGCCGTCACCCGTGCTCTGCCGATCCTGCAAAGGCTGGAACGCTGGTCGAAGCCCCGAATCGAGTTCTTCGAGACGCCCGTCGCGCTACGGATCATGGGGGTCGTCCTCATCGCATTGGCGATCGGCCTGCTGGTGGCAGCCCCGGTCATCGGGCAGATCCCGCTGGGCATCGCCGTGTGTCTCGTCGGCCTCGGGCTCGTCGAGCGCGATGGCGTGCTGGTCATCGCCGGCCTCATCACGGGCGCCGGCGGTCTCGCCCTCAGTTTCGGCTTCGTCTACGCCGTGGTTGCAGGGCTCGAAGCGGTCTTCTGAGCCTGCTCACCACGTTACGAAGAGTTCATCCGCGCGAGAGAGCGCCGTAAGGCTCGGGATCCTATGTCTACGTCATCCCAGGACGGGAGCGACGGAGACCCCCCACTCCTAGCTCGCCGCTCCGACACGGGAACGAGACGCGGGGCTGCAACGTCGCCCCCCGCCAGCTCTGCGCCTCGTGACGGCAGGCCGGATCATCGATCCGGCCTGCCGTTTCATGACGAGGCGAGCTACGATGCCCGACATGCGCATCCTCATCATCGAAGACGACCGGGAAGCTCGCGACTACCTGACGAAGGCTTTCCGCGAATCCGGCCATATCGCCGACGCTGCGCCGGACGGCCTCGACGGGTATGCGCTCGCGCGCGAGGGTGAGTACGATGTCCTCGTCGTGGACCGGATGCTGCCCAAGCTCGACGGGCTGTCTTTGATCCGCTCGTTGCGGGAGCAGAAGGTGGAGACGCCGGCCATCATCCTGTCGGCCCTCGGCCAGGTCGACGACCGCGTGAAGGGCCTCCGGGCCGGCGGCGACGATTACCTGCCGAAGCCCTATTCGTTTTCCGAGCTCCTGGCCCGGGTTGAAGTGCTGGCGCGTCGAGGCGGGGGCTGTGGTCGCGGCGAGACGACGAGCTACACGGTCGGC
>CAXUKK010000006.1:5788-11277 GCA_964251455.1 uncultured Enterovirga sp. | reverse complement strand
GATCTGGTGGTCGATCGGCTGTCGCACCGCGTGACTCGCGGGGGCCAGGAGATCACTCTGCAGCCGCGCGAGTTCCGGCTTCTCGAATACCTGGTCCGCCATGCCGGCCGGGTCGTGACCCGCACGATGCTGCTCGAGCAGGTGTGGGACTATCATTTCGACCCCCAGACCAACGTGATCGACGTGCATGTCTCCCGACTGCGCTCGAAGATCGACAAGGGGTTCGACCGACCCCTCATCCATACCATTCGGGGTGCCGGGTACATGGTCCGTGACCCTGCACGGTAGCTTCCTTCCCAAGCTCATCCGCACGACGGCCTTCAAGCTGTCGTTCGCCTATCTCGTCACGTTCGCGGTCTTCGCGTTCGTGATCCTGGGCTATGTCGCCTGGAATGCCACCAAGGTCCTCGACAGTCAGATCGTCGACACGATCGAGGCCGAGATCACCGGGCTCGCCGAACAATACCGCTTGGCCGGCATTCGGCGGCTCGTCGCGATCGTCGATCGGCGCGGCCGTCAGCCCGGGGCGTCGCTCTACCTGGTCACGAATTTCCAGGGCGAGCGGATCGCCGGCAATGTCGGGACCCTGCCGCCCGGCACGCTCGACGAGGCGGGACAGAAAGAGATCGAATACGGCCGCTCGGATGAGGATGCGCGGGAGCACAGCGCGATCGCCCGCGTGTACATCCTGCCCGGCGGCTTCCGGCTTCTGGTCGGACGAGACGTCGACGAGCGCATCCGCCTTCGGGAGATCATCCAGCGCGCCTTCGGCCTGTCGCTGCTGCTGATCGGCGTTCTCGGCTGCATCGGCGGCTGGTTCGTGACGAAGCGCGTCCTGAAGCGCGTCGACAACATGACGGCAACCACCGAGACGATCATGGCCGGCGACCTGACCGGCCGTCTGCAGATTTCCGGGACCGGTGACGAACTCGACCGGCTCGCGCAGCATCTCAACGCCATGCTGGACCGGATCGGCGAGCTGATGAGCGGGATGACGGAGGTCTCCAACAACATCGCCCACGATCTCAAGACTCCCCTGACGCGGCTTCGGAATCGCGCTGACGAGGCCCTTCGCGGTACCCGCAGCCCGGACGAGCTGCGCGCCTCGCTCGACGCGGTCATCGAGGAGAGCGACAACCTGATCCGGGTGTTCAACGCGCTCCTCATGATCGCGAGGCTTGAGGCCGGGCACCAGAGCGAAGGCATGGCGGATTTCGACGCGGCCGAGGTGGCGCGAGGCGTCGCCGACCTGTACGAACCCGTCGCCGAGGAGGCCGGCACCGAGCTCAAGCTCGAGGTCGAGCCGGGGCTGCCGGTCTATGGCAGCCGCGAACTTCTCGGCCAGGCGGTGGCGAACCTCGTGGACAATGCCATCAAATACGGGGCGGAAACGAACGGCGCCTCCGGCGGGGCAGTCACGGTGAAGGCGCGCAAGGAGCACGACACCGTCATCATCGCGATCGGCGATCGCGGGCCCGGCATCCCGGCCGAGGACCGGGAGCGCGTGCTGGGACGGTTCGTCCGGTTGGAGCAGGCACGCTCGCGGCCGGGCTTCGGACTCGGCCTGAGCATCGCGGCGGCCGTCGCCCGGCTGCATGGCGGGACGCTGAAGCTCAACGACAACGCGCCTGGGCTGGAAGTCCAGCTCTGCCTGCCCGCGAGAGCCGCTCTCTCCGGATGAGCACCGACCCGCGATCGCTCGCCGGGTTGGTGCGGTCCCCGCGGCATCATGCTGCCGCTGCCAGCGAGCGGCCGTTTGAGGCGCTCGTCGGGTTCGCTGGGCTGTATTCGCCCTATCTCCGTCAGCTCATGGCGTCGGATCCGGCCCGGCTGGCGAGGCTGGCGGAGACGGATCCGCTCACGTCGAATGCTGCGATCGTCGCCGCCCAGCAGACCGTCGGGACGCGGTTTGCTGCCGGCGAACTCTCGCGCGACGAGGCGATGCGGGAGCTGCGCCGCAACAAGAACGCGCACGCGCTCCTCGTCTCGCTCGCCGATCTCGGCGAGGTGTGGAGCGTGGACGAGGTCACGGCGGCCCTGTCGGATTTCGCCGATTCGTCCGTCGGGAGCGCGGTCGAGATCGCGTTCGCCGAGCTGGCCTTGACGGGCAAGGTCCCGGCCTTCGCACCCGGTGCGGACCTCGCCGGGTGTGGGCTCGTGGTGCTGGCGCTCGGCAAGCATGGCGCCGGCGAGCTCAATTTCTCGAGCGATATCGACATCGTCCTGTTCTACGACCCGACATCTCCGGTGGCGCTGGCCTCGCCCGAGCCCCTGGCGAAGCTCTACACCCGCATTGCGCAGACCGTCGCCAAGCTCCTGCAGGAGCGCACGGTCGACGGCTATGTCCACCGTGTGGATTATCGCCTGCGGCCGGATCCCGCCTCGACCCCGCCCGCCGTCTCGCTGCCCGGCGCCTTCGTCTATTACGAGAGCGTCGGACAGAATTGGGAGCGCGCCGCCATGATCAAGGCGCGGCCGATCGCCGGTGACACCGAACTCGGCGCCCGTTTCCTGCGCGACCTCGAACCGTTCATCTGGCGCAAGTATTTCGACTTCGCGTCCATCGCCGACATCCACGCCATGAAGCGGCAGATCCATGCCGTTCGCGGCCATGACGAGATCGCGGTCGCGAGCCACGACATCAAGCTCGGACGCGGCGGCATCCGCGAGGTCGAGTTCTTCGTGCAGACGCAGCAGCTCGTCTTCGGCGGGCGCCGGCCGAAGCTGCGCGGCCGGCGGACCCTCGACATGCTCGGCGCCCTGCACGACGAGGGCTGGATCGCGGCCGATGCGCGGGACGAGCTGTCGGAGGCCTACCGCTTCCTGCGCACGATCGGGCATCGGCTCCAGATGGTCGCGGACGAGCAGACGCAGCGTCTGCCGTCGGGCGACGAGGAACTGGGAGCCTTCGCCCGCTTCTGCGGCTACGAGGACCTGCCGGCCTTCGCGGAGGCCCTGACGTCGCGCGCCCGGCGCGTGCAGCATCATTACAGCCTGCTCTTCGAGGACGGGCCCGAACTCGCGTCCGATCTCGGCGACCTCGTCTTCACGGGCGCGAGCGTCGATCCGGCGACCGTCGCCACGCTCCGGCAGCTCGGCTTCCGGGAGCCCGAGACGGCGGCGGAGACGGTCCGGGGCTGGCATTTCGGCCGGCGTTCGGCGGTGACGAGCGCGCGGGCGCGCGAGGTCCTGACCGAGCTGACGCCGGCGCTTCTCGCGGCGCTCGGCGGCTCGGCCGATCCGGACGGGGCGCTGAGCCGGCTCGATCGCGCCTTCGCCCGCATGCCGGCCGCCGTCGAGCTCCTGACGATCCTGCGCTCGCACGAGAAGCTGCGGCTGCTCTTTGCCGATCTTCTCGGCAGCGCTCCGCGGCTCGCCGAGACGGTCGCGGTCACGCCGCATGTGCTCGATGCCATGCTGGATCCTGGCTTCTCCAGCCCGGCCCGCGACGAGGCGGCGGCCGAGGCGGAGATCCGCGGCCTCGTCGGCTCCCCGCGGAACACGGAAGAGTTCCTCGACCGCCTCCGGGACGCCTTTCGGCAGGTTCACTTTGCGACTGGATCGCGGCTCCTCTCCGGCGGGATCTCGCCGGGCGAGGCGGGAGCCTCGTTCGCGGCCATCGCCCAGGGTGTCGTCCGCGTCTGCCTCGACTGGGTGCGGCGCTCCTTCGCCGACGAGCACGGCGCGGTTCCGGGATCCCACGTCGCCGTGCTCGGGCTTGGCCGGCTCGGAATCCGCGATCTCACGGCGAGCTCCGATCTCGACATCGTCGTCCTCTACGAGTTCGACGAAAACCAGCGGACCAGCACGGGACCGAAGCCGCTCGATGCCGTCGTGTACTACACGCGGCTGACGCAGCGGCTCGTGTCGGCCCTCACGGCGCCGACCCGTCGCGGTCGCCTCTACAGCATCGACATGCGGCTCCGACCATCCGGCACCAAGGGGCCGCTCGCATCGCAGTTCAGCGGGTTTGCGGCCTATCATCGGAACGAGGCCGAGCTGTGGGAACACATGGCGCTGAGCCGGGCCCGCTTCATCGCCGGCGATAGCGGGTTCGGCGCCAGGGCGGACGCCGTGATCCGCGAGGTGGTCGCGGCGCCGCGCGATCCGGCGGAGGTCTACCGGCAGGTGGTCGCGATGCGGGCGCTTGTGGCCCGCGAGAAAGGGGAGGGCGATCCCTGGAACCTGAAGCTCGCGGCCGGCGGGACCTTGGACCTCGATTTCATCGCGCAGGCGCTCGTCCTCGCGCATGCCTCGAGCCATGGCGAACTCGTCGGCCTGGGAACGGGGGCCGTCATCGCCCAGGCCGGGCGGTCCGGCCTGATCGACCCCGACACGGCCGATCGCCTCGGCCAGGCCCACCGCGTGCTCGACGACGTCGCCCAGTGGCAGCGTCTCACGATCGGCGAGATGGAGACCGACGCCGCGCCGCCGGGCATGCTGAAGCGCCTGGCCGCCCTGGTCGGCGCGCCCGATCCGGAGGAGCTCGTGGCGCGCATCGGAGAGCTGCGGGCGGAGGGGCGTGCGGCCTTCCGCGACCTGCTCGGGACAGGCGACCCGGCCTGACCGGCGGAGCTACTCCGCGGCCTCGAGCAGCCTGTGCGGAATGGGTAGTGGCAGGGGTTCTTCATCCGCCTCGCTCAGCGGGATGCTGACCAGCACGATCGTGCCGACACCTTCCTGGGAGCGCACGCGCAACCCGCCGCGATGCATGCGGGTGAGGGCCTTGGCGATCGCAAGGCCGAGGCCGGCGCCGCTCTGGGCCCGGTTGAACTCGGGCTCGAACTGCTCGAACGGGCGTCCGAGCCGCGGCATGAACTCGCGCGGGATGCCGACGCCGTTATCCTCGACGAAGAAGTTCATCGCTTGGCCGGCCCGCGCGACCCGCAGCCGGATCGCGCCGCCGTCGGGCGTGAAGCGCACGGCGTTCTGAAGGATCTGCGCCAGGATCTGGTTCAGCGCGCGGTCATCCGCCTCGACGACGCCCGCACAGCGGACGTCGCACGTGATCGAGACGCCCTTCTCGCGGGCGGACTCCGCGACCGTTGCGACCGCGTCCTTGACGACCTCCTCGGCATCGACCGGGACGGTCGTGAGCGTGACGTGGCCGGCCTCGATGCGCGAGATCTGCAGGATGTCGTTGATCACCGCGAGAAGATCGAGCCCGCTGCCGCGGATGTGGCTGGCGTAGTCGCGGTATTTCTCGTTGCCGAGCGGCCCGAACATCTCGCGCTGCATCACCTCGGCGAAGCCGATGACGGCGTTCAGCGGCGTGCGCAGTTCGTGGCTCATCTTGGCGAGGAAGTCGGTCTTGGCGCGGTTCGCCGTCTCCGCCTGAGCCTTCTGCTCGTGGTAGCGCTCGGCGAGTTCGGCCAGCTGCTGGGCCTGGACCTGCAGCGTCAGACGTGAGCGCTTCAGGTCGCTGACGGTGCCGAGAAGTCGCCGCTCGGACTCGACCAGCTTCTCCTCGTGGCGCTTGAGGGCCGTGA
>CAXUKK010000006.1:0-5778 GCA_964251455.1 uncultured Enterovirga sp. | reverse complement strand
CGACGGAGACGTAGCCGCCATCCTTCGTGCGCCGCTCGTTGATGTGAACCCAGCGCCCGTCCGAGAGCTGGACTTCGAGCGTCCGCGCGCCGGCTGCGTCCGTTGCCTCGTGGGCGACCTGCGAACTCACGCGCGGCGGACGGCCTGCCGCGATGACCTCGGCATAGGGAACGCCGGGGCGGACGGCGTCCGGCTCGAGATCGTGAAACTTGCGGAACTTCGAGTTGCAGAGCACCAGCCGGTTGTTGGAATCCCAGAGCACGAACGCTTCGGAGATGGCCTCCACGGCGTCTCGCAGGCGCATGTCGGCCGCGGCGCTGCGCTCGACGAAGCCGCGCTCGTCCGAGATGTCGACCGCGATCCCGACGAGGTGGCGGCTGCCGTCTTCCGGCTCGATGACCACCTCGGCACGGGCGCGCAGCCAGAGCCACCCGCCATCCGCCATTCGCATCCGGAAATCGTGGTCGACGTGATTTACGGCCGACGACGCCAGCCGTTCGGCCAGGTCCAACAGGTTTCCATCCTCGGGATGGATCATCCCGTTGACCTCGCCGAAGGACAGGAACTCGTCCCGGCGCTGGTATCCGAGAAGACCGTAGAGCGAGCTCGACCAGTAGACGCGGCCGCGCGGAATATCCCAATCCCACAATCCGCAGCGGCCTCGCGTGAGCGCGGTGTCCATCCGGCGCTGCATGCGGGCATGCGTGCCGCGGGTCGTCCGCACGCATCGCGCATAGGCGAGGCAGGCCCCGCCGAGGCCCGCCACCGCGAGGACGAACATCGCCGCGAGCGCGGATTGGGCCGGCCCGAGGAGACGGCCTCCGCCGACCGCGTCGAGCGAGCGCACGAGCGCGAGTTGCCCGAAGGCGAGGTTGCGCACGCCAGCGAGCGCGTCCGTCCCGTCCTGGAGGCGCGTCCGCATGGCGCCTGCCCGGTCCGCCAGGATCGCGACCGGCTGCTCGTCGTCGAGCAGGTCGCCAAGCTGGGCTGCGCTGGAGGGGTTCGCCGGATGGGCGGCGACGACGCGTCCCGCATCGTTGAGGAGGTAGAGGTGGCCGCCCGCGAGCGAGCCGGCCGGAAGGCGCTGGGCAGCCGTCTCGAGATGGTGCGGTGCGACCGGTCCGCCTCCGCTCAGGCGGGCGAGATCCTGGGCGATGACGACGAGCGTCAGCTCGGCCTTCGTCAGCGCCTCCGCGATCACGGCCTCGCGGTCGGACCGCATGGCCGCGAGCGTGGCCGGGAGAATTGCGAGAAGGAAGGCGGCCACGAGAACCGGGCCGACGACTTCCAGCCGAATAACCGAAGGAGCGATCCTCCGGAGCGCCGCCGCGACAACGATCCCCGATCTGCTCGCGCGTTCATGCAATCGTGTCGTAACGCCTGTGGCGTCCGCACCCATGCGAGCTCCCCTGCTCATCTTGCCCCGTTCGGGAAGACGTGCCGCATCTCCTCGAATCGACAACAATAGAATCGAGGAGGGCTGGATTGTCCAGGGATCGCGTAAACATTCGTTAAGTTTTCAGAGTCCGTTGCACGTCCGACTCACTCGCGAATTTCATGAGTCGCGTCAAAAGCTTAGGCCGGAGCAAGAGATCGTTGCACGATGTCGAGCACGTCGGCCGACAGCGCCGGTGCGGCGGCGATCCGTTCGAGAGCGGACTGGGCCTGCACGCGCCGCGATGCCGTCACCGTGCGCCAGGTCCCAAAGCCCGTCAGAAGGCGTGCCGCGATCTGCGGATTGGTGCCGTTCAGGGCCAGAACCGTCTCGGACAGGAGGGCGTATCCGGCTCCGTCCTCGCGGTGGAACTGCGTCGGGTTCGCCATCGTGAAGCTGCCGATCAGCGAGCGCACGCGGTTCGGGTTCGAGAACGCGAAGGCCGCGTGGTTCATCAACTCGCGCACGCGGCCGAGCGTCCCCGGCTCGGGGATCGCGGCCTGCAGCCCGAACCATTTGTCGAGCACGAGCGGCTCCGTGGCGTACTGCTCGCCGAACCGGGCGAGGGCGGCCTCGCGGGCCTCGCCCGGGATGTGGGACAGCGTGGCGAGGGCGGAGAGCCGGCCGGTCATGTTGGTGGCGCGATCGAGCTGCTCCGCGGCCAGCCGCTCGCCTTCCTGCGGGTCGCCGGCCGCGATGAGGTCCAGGGCGGCATTCCGGAGTGCACGCCGGCCGGCGCTGGCTGCGTCCGGCGAATAGGCGGTGTCGCCCGGCAGGGCCTCACGAAGAGCGCCGAGCCGCCCGGCGAGCCGGCGGCCGAGCTCGGCCTTGAAGCCGGCGCGGGCTGCGTGGACGGCGTCCGGATCGACGTCGCGGCCGATCTCCTGCGCCACGTCCAGTTCGCCGGGCAACGACAGGACCATCGCCGTGAAGGCCGGATCCTCCAGCCCCGACCGGTCGACAAATGTGCCGATCGCGTCGGCGAATTCCGACCCGGTCTCGCTGTCCGGAGCCTCGGAGAGCCGGGTCAGCAGCCTGAGGGCGACCGTCTGGGCCGATTGCCAGCGGTTGAACGGGTCCGAGTCGTGGCGGAGGAGGGCGAGAAGATCCGAATCCGGCAGGTCGAGCGCGAGCCGGACAGGGGCCGAGAAGCCGCGCAGCAGCGACGGCACGGGTCGGGATCCAACCCCCTCGAAGGTGAGGCTGTCGCCGGCACTGTCGAGCACGAACAGCCCATCCTGGCGCAGCCTGTCATGCGCGAGATCGACCTTGCCGCCGTCCTCGGCCACGAAGCCGAGGAGAATCGGGACGACCAGGGGCTCCTTGTCAGGCTGGCCCGGGGTCGGTGCGGTCTCCTGCCGGAAATCGAGCCGATAGGTGCCGGCGGCGGCATCGTGGGTCGTCCGCACCGTCACGGTGGGCGTGCCGGCCTGTTCGTACCAGCGCTTGAAGTGCGCGAGATCGCGGCCCGACGCGTCCGCAAAACTGTCGAGGAAATCCTCGACCGTGGCCGCCGTCCCGTCGCAGCGCTCGAAGAACAGCGCGATGCCCTTGGCGAAGTCCGCCTCGCCCAAGAGCGTCTTCAGCATGCGGACGATCTCGGCGCCCTTCTCGTAGACGGTCGCCGTGTAGAAGTTGTTGATCTCCCGGTAGCGGGTCGGCCGCACAGGGTGGGAGAGAGGGCCTGCATCCTCCGTGAACTGACGCGCCCTCAGCGTGCGGACCTCGCCGATCCGGTGCACGGCGCGCGAGCGCTCGTCCGAGGAGAATTCCTGGTCGCGGAAGACGGTCAGCCCTTCCTTCAGGCAGAGCTGGAACCAGTCGCGGCAGGTGATGCGGTTGCCCGTCCAGTTGTGGAAATACTCGTGCGCGATCACGGCTTCGATGTTGGCGTAGTCGGAATCCGTTGCAGTCTCGGGGCTCGCCAGCACGTATTTGTCGTTGAAGATGTTGAGGCCCTTGTTCTCCATCGCGCCCATGTTGAAGTCGGACACGGCAACGACGTTGAAGACGTCCAGATCGTACTCACGGCCGAAAACGCGCTCGTCCCACCGCATCGAGCGCTCGATGGCGTCCAGCGCGTAATGGGAGCGTTCCTCCTTGCCGGGCTCGACATAGACGGCGATCTCGACATCCCGGCCGCCCATCGTCCGAAACGTCTTCCCGCGACGGGAGAGGTTCCCGCCGACCACCGCGAAGAGATAGGCGGGCTTCGGGTGCGGATCGTGCCAGATCGCGAAATGGCGGGTCGTGCCCGGCAAGGCGCCGCTCTCGACGAGGTTGCCGTTGCCGAGCAGGACCGGAGCCTCCTCGCGCTCGGCCTCGATCCGCGTCGTGTACACGGACAGGACGTCGGGCCGGTCCAGCAGGAACGAGATCCGGCGGAAGCCGTCGGCCTCGCACTGCGTGCAGTAGACCCCCGTCGAGCGGTACAGCCCCATGAGCTTCGTGTTGGCGCTCGGGTTGACCTCCGTGTCGATCGTCAGCCGGAACGGCCGGGCCGGCGGGCTGAGCAGGGTGAGGCCCTGCGGCGTCGCCTCGTAGGACTCGGGCGACGCTGTCTCACCGTCGATCGCGAGCCCGTGGAACATCAGTTCGTCGCCGTCGAGCACGAGCGGGGCGCCGGCCCGGCCGTTCGGGTTCGGCCGGATCTGCAGGACGGATCGTATCCGGCTCGCCGCCGGGTCGAGGCGGATGTCGAGGTCGACCGTCTCGATCAGGTAATCGGTCGGGCGATAATCCTCGAGACGGGTGATGGTCTGCGTGTCCGTGCGCAATTCGGGGCCTAGGTTCTGACGGGTAGCTGGGTTATCGCCGAGGCTGCCCTGCGCCGCAACGCGGGCCTATCGCCTTCTGGAGTGTACCGGGCCGTTGAAGAGCTTGTACGATTTCGAGGTCACGGGTGGGCAGGGGGAAACCGTGCCCCTCGACCGCTACCGTGATCGCGTGCTCCTGATCGTCAACACGGCGAGCTTCTGCGCCTACACGCCGCAATATGGTGAACTCGCCAGCCTGCAGAGCGAACTCGGGCCGGCCGGGCTCTCGGTCTTGGCCTTTCCGTGCAACCAGTTCGGCGCGCAGGAGCCCGGCAATCCCGACGAGATCGCGACCTTCTGCCGGGTGGCGTACGACGTGACATTCCCGGTGTTTGCCAAGCTCGATGTCAACGGGCCGAACACGCACCCGCTCTACGCGTTCCTCAAGTCTGCGAAGCGCGGCATCCTGGGGACGAGGAGCATCAAATGGAACTTCACCAAGTTCCTCGTCGACACGAGCGGCGACGTGGTGGCGCGCTTTGCCCCCCGCACGCGACCGCGCGCCCTTGATTCGGCGAGCCGCGAGCTTCTCCCCCAAGCTACTTCC
Source organism: uncultured Enterovirga sp. (assembly GCA_964251455.1). Lineage (GTDB taxonomy): Bacteria > Pseudomonadota > Alphaproteobacteria > Rhizobiales > Beijerinckiaceae > Enterovirga. The sequence continues at coordinate 980 of CAXUKK010000006.1, read as the reverse complement.
TGAAAGGACGTTTGATGGAATACCTGCACACGATGGTCCGCGTGAAAAACCTCGATTTTTCGCTCGACTGGTACTGCAACAAGCTCGGTCTGGTGGAGGTCCGGCGGATCGACAGCGAGGCCGGGCGCTTCACGCTCGTGTTCCTGGCCGCGGCCGGAGACGTCGAACGCGCGAAGCGGGACCAGGCTCCGTTGGTCGAGCTGACCTACAACTGGGACCCCGAGTCCTACACGGGCGGCCGAAACTTCGGCCACCTCGCGTACAACGTCGACGACATCTACGAGACCTGCCAGAAGCTGATGGATGCCGGCGTGACCATCAACCGCCCTCCGCGCGACGGCCGCATGGCGTTCGTGAAATCGCCTGACGGGATCTCGATCGAACTCCTGCACAAGGGCGGCTCGAAGGAGCCGGCGGAGCCGTGGAAATCCATGCCGAACACCGGCACCTGGTAGAGCCGCTCAGCCGAGCTGTGGTCCGGCTTCCTCGACGTCGTCCAGGGCGGGCGGCACGGGGAAGACACTGAGGGCGAGCCGGGTGGCTCGCGCGACGAGCGCGTCGGCCGCGAACCCGATGGCGGCGCCGGCGACGATGTCGCTCGCGAAGTGGTGGGCGGTCGGCAGTTGCACGCCGGCAATCGCGGCCGCGGTTGCATAGGCCGGGACCGCCGCCTCGGGACAGGAGCGCGCGAGGGCACGGGCGACCGCGACGCTTCCTGCCGTGTGCCCGGACGGGAAGGAATGCCAGGGACCCTCATCCGGCCCAAGCGCGCGGACCTCGTACTTCCCCTCGTCGAGGAGCAGATTTGGCCGCGTGCGCGAGACCGTATTCTTCACGATGCCCTTCATGGCCGTCGCGACGCCCAACGATAGAAGCATGTTGGCGCCGGCCACGGCGACGCGCCCGCGCCCGCTCAGGAGGCCGTAGGCCAAGGTACAGACCGACAGGGCGGTGAGCTGCGGCTGGTCGCCCAGCTCCCC
>CAXUKK010000005.1:0-21967 GCA_964251455.1 uncultured Enterovirga sp. | reverse complement strand
CTCCACCGCTACGTGCCAGGGCTGCTGACGTTCCTGGCGAACAAGCTGTCGCGTGGCGCCTCCGCGCTCTACCAGCGCGAATTCGGCGTGAACGTCACCGAGTTGCGCATCATGTCCCAGCTCGCGATCGAGCCCGGCATCCCGGCGTCTCGCATCTGCCAAGTCATCGGGTTCGACAAGGGACCTGTCAGCCGGAGCCTCGCCGCGATGGAGCGGAAGGGTATCCTGACGATGGCTGTCGACGAAACGGACGCCCGACGCCGAGCCATCGTGCTTACCGGCGAGGGCCGCGTCCTGCACGACCGCATCATCGGCGTGGCGCTCGAACGCGAGCGACGGCTGCTCGCCTGCCTGTCGGCGGAAGATCGCGAGCGCCTCGTCGCCACGCTGAACGCCTTGCACGAGAACCTCGGCGCCGTGAACCGGCCTGTCGCGGTCCGATCGCCGGACTAGGAACGGCGCGCTCATGGCCGCGCCGGTGCCTGCGACGCGAGCGCCTTCAGGTCGAAGCCTGGATCCGCCGCCTCGTCAGGCGTCAGCGCCAGGCTGCCCGCCAGGATACGCCGCGCCACCATGTGGTCCGCCGGACGGTTCACAGATTCGACCCCGACCAGGTGACCCCGCGCGAAACAGAAGACCGAGAAGGCGGCGGAGGCCGGATCGCCGCGCAGGACCGCATTGTCATGCGGCGTCCCGAGCCCCGCCATCTGCAGCTTCAGCGATCCCTGATCGCTCCAGAACCAGGGCACGGCGTCGTAAGGCGCCGGCCTGCCCACGAGCCGTGCCGCGACGCAGCGGCCCTGATCGACCGCGTTCTGGACCGACTCGATCCGGACCCGCGCACCGTCAGCGAAGCGGGTCGGGAAACAGGCGCAATCGCCAATCGCCGAGATGTGCGGATCGCTCGTGCGAAGCTCGGCATCGACCAGGACGCCATTCCCGACCTCGAGCTGGGCATCGACGGCCGCATCGATGTTCGGCACGACCCCGATCCCGATGAGCACGAGATCGCCCGGAACGTAGCCGCCGTCCGCCGTCTCGACACCGGTCACCCGGCCGTTCTCGCCCGTGAAGCGGGTCGCGGTGGCACCGAACAGGAAGGTGGCGCCCGCGGCCTCGTGCGCGGCGCGGAAGAACGACGACATGGCGGGCGAGAGCCCGCGCGCCATCGGGCGGTCCGCCGCCTCGACGATCGTGACGGCAATGCCGCGCTGCCTGGCGACCGCCGCGAATTCGAGCCCGATGAACCCCGCTCCGACCACGATCGCCCGCCGGATGTCCGGCAGCCTGCGCCCGAGATCGGCCGCGTCGGCCAGTGTACGCAGTTGCACGACGCCATCGAGATCCGCCCCGGGGACCGGGAGGCGCCGGTTCCGCGAGCCTGTCGCAAGGACGAGATGATCGTAGGCAAGCGCTCGACCGGAACTGAGCTCCACCGCACGCTCGTCTCTGCGGATCCGGACGAGGCTCTCGCCGGCCGCGTATTCGATGGCGTGCTCGTCGAAGAAACTGCGCGGGCGCAGTTGCAGCATCTCGTCGTCAGCCTTGCCGACGAGATATGCCTTGGAGAGCGGCGGCCGCTGGTAGGGCAGATCCGGCTCGTCGCCGACCAGGACGACGAGGCCGGCATAGCCGCCATCCCGAAGCGACGCCGCAGCCTGGAAGCCCGCCTGTCCCGCTCCGGCGATGACGATCCCGTTCACGGCCGGCATGCTCGGCGCCCGGCTCCGCGGCTGGCCATCGGTTTCCTCGCGTCGGGGCAGTTGGCCCGCCTCTGCACGTCAGAATTGCCGGATATCGGTTGCCTTGGCAAGCATCTCAGGCCTGCGGCGGGAGTCACGATTCCGCGTTCCTCGGCATCTCAAGATGAGGTGCGTTGCATCCGGCAGGCTAGGCGAGTTCCGTCTCAAGGAACGCCCGCACGTCGGCGCCCGCGATGCCGCGGGCGACGAAGCTCTTGCCGATCCCGCGCGCCAGGATGAAGGTCAGCTGGCCGGCCTTCACCTTCTTGTCCTGGCCCATCGCCGAGAGCAGTTCCTCAGCCGAGAAGCTCGCGCCCGGCACGTCGGCGATCCGCGTCGGCAGCCCGACCGATTTCAGATGCGCCTCGACAACCTCCGCATCCTCCGACGGGCAGAGCCCGAGGCGGGCGGAGAAGCGGAAGGCCAGCGCCATGCCGATCGCCACCGCCTCGCCATGGACGAGACGCATGCCGTCGTAGCCGACGCTGCGCTCCAGCGCGTGCGCGAAGGTGTGGCCGAGGTTGAGGAGCGCGCGGTCGCCCTCCTCCCGCTCGTCTCGCACCACGACCGCCGCCTTGGCGCGGCAGCTATGCGCCACGGCGCGGTCGCGCTCCGGGCCGCCCGCGAAGATTTCGCGCCAATGCCCCTCGCACCAGCGGAAGAAGGCGGCGTCGTTGATGAGGCCGTATTTCGCCACCTCGGCATAACCCGCCTTCATCTCGCGCTCCGAGAGCGTGTCGAGCAGGGCCGTGTCGGCGAGGACGAGCGAAGGCTGGTGGAAGGCCCCGACGAGGTTCTTGCCGCGTGCCGTGTTGATGCCGGTCTTGCCGCCGACCGACGAATCGACCTGCGACAGAAGCGTGGTCGGCGCCTGGACGAGCCGGATGCCGCGCAGCACGATGGCGGCTGCGAACCCGGCAAGGTCGCCGACGACGCCGCCGCCCAGCGCCAGGACGGCGTCCCCGCGCTCGAGTCGTGCGCCGAGCAGCGCGTCGCAGACCGTCTCGAGCCGCGCGAAGCTCTTCGACGCCTCGCCCGGCGGCACGATCGCGCTGACGACCCGAAGGCCCCTGCCCTCCAGGTCCGCCACCAGCACCGAGGCGTGCAGGCCTTCGACCGTCTCGTCCGTGACTAGCCCGACGCTGCGGGCGCCGAGCGCCGCGATGCGCTCGCCGGCCTCCGCGATGACGCCCCGACCGACGACGATCTCGTAGGCGCGCTCGCCCAGCGGTACGCGGATGAGCTCGCGGCGGGACGGTCCGATCTGGTCGCCGAGCGCGATCCTCACGCGTCGATCTCCCGCGCATCGAACCAGCTCTCGAGCGCGTTCACGACCTGCGAGACGACCCGGTCATGCGGCATGTCGGAGGATTCCACGGCCAGGTTGGCCTCCGCGTAGATCGGATAGCGTTCGGCCATGAGGCGGCGCATCGTGCCTTCCGGGTCCGGGTTGGCCAGGAGCGGCCGGTTCGAGCGGCGACGCACGCGGCGCATGAGCGTCTCGTGATCGACCTTCAGCCAGACCGAGACGGCGCTCGCGGCGATGCGCGTGCGGGTCTCGGCGTTCATGTAGGCGCCGCCGCCGGTCGCGAGCACCATCGGGCCCTCGTCGAGCAGGCGTGCGATCACGCGTCGCTCGCCGTCGCGGAAGGCAGGCTCGCCGTAGATCGTGAAGATGTCGGAGATCGGCATCCCGGCCGCGGTCTCGATCTCGACGTCGGCGTCCCGGAACGGAAGATCGAGCCGGGAGGCGAGCCGGCGTCCGACCGTCGTCTTGCCAGCGCCCATGAGGCCGACCAGCACGACCGTCCGCTTACCGAGACGCTCGGCGACGCCGCGCGCCGGCGCGGTCCGTCCCGAAAGCCGGGGCCGGTCGTCGCCTGCGGCCTCCTGCCCGCCCGGGATCTGCCTGTCCATGGGGCGGCGTTGTACCATGCCGCACCGGCTCCGCCACACTCGGCTTTAACCCGCGGCATAGATCAATGGTGGGATGAGCCTTCCCGCCTCGCGCCTCGCCTCGCTGTTCCTGGACATGCTCGCGGCCGAGCGGGGCGCGGCTGCCAACACGCTCGCGGCCTACCGCCGCGACATGGAGGATTACCTCGACTTCCTCGCCGAGAACGGCACGGCGCCCGCCGAGGCACAGCCGACTACGATCTCAGGCTTTCTGGTAAGCCTCGCCGAGCGCGGGCTGAAAAGCTCCTCGGCCGCCCGCCGCCTCTCTGCCGTGCGTCAGTTTCACAAGTTTCTGTACGCGGAGGGTTACGCTCCCGCCGACCCGACCGCCGCCGCGACCGGCCCGAAGCGCGGCCGCGTGCTTCCGAAGGTGATGTCGGTGGACGACGTGGACAGGCTTCTCGGCCGGGCACGCGAATGCGTCGACGAGACCGAGCCGGGCACCGCCGCAAGGCTGCGGGCCGCCCGGATGCGATGCCTGATCGAACTGCTCTACGCGAGCGGGCTTCGCGTATCCGAACTCGTCTCGCTGCCGGCCAGCGCGGCTCGAACGCGCGAACGCTTCCTGATCGTCCGCGGCAAGGGCCGGAAGGAGCGGCTCGTACCGTTGACGGACGTGGCGCGCGAGGCGGCCCGCGACTACCTCGCGCTCGCCGAGGCGCGCGGCGCCGTTGGTCCCTGGCTGTTCCCGGCCGACGCGGAGGCCGGCCACCTCACCCGCCAGGCGTTTGCGCGCGACCTCAAGCTGCTCGCCGGCGCGTCAGGCCTGCGGGCCGACAAGATCAGCCCGCACGTCCTACGCCACGCCTTCGCCAGCCATCTGCTCCAGAATGGCGCCGACTTGCGCGTCGTCCAGGAATTGCTCGGCCATGCGGATATCGCGACGACGCAGATCTATACGCACGTTCTCGACGAACGGCTGAAAAGCATGGTCCGGGACCTCCACCCCATGGCTGATGCTTAGACGCGTAAGGTTCTCTCAATAGCCCAACGTCGCGTTAACCCTTCGGGCGGGTTCCATCGATTTGCCGGCATTCCGCGAGGGCGGATTCAGACGGCGATAACCTCCACGGCGACAAGAGTAGTGCTGCAATAGCGCGGGCCTAGATGCCATGCTTGTCCGGTTCATAGACGATCAGAAAGGGGCCGTAGCCCTCATCTTTGGGCTGGCGATCATCCCCGTAGTCGCGATGGTAGGCGTCGCTCTCGATTACTACCGCGCCGCCGAGTACCGCACCTTTCTGAGCCGAGAGGCGGATCTGGCCGCGCTGGCAATCGCCAGCTCGGATACGCCGAACACCGAGACAGTGAAGAGCGATCTGAGGAACCGCGCGCTCACGCATTTCGGGGCCGCGGGCACCCGCAACCCGGTCCAGATGGTGGACGTGACGTCCGACTGGGAAAGCAGCTCCATTCTGACCGTCACGGTCACGTCAAACTACAGGACTTCCATTCTCAGCGCGCTGCCTGCCATGCCGCCTGCAATGAACGTTGCGGCGACCACCCAGGTGAGCCGCACGCCGGCACAATGGCGATGGCAGCTTCCTTCCGTAGCAATGCTGTCGTACGAGGCGGGCGATTACAATCAGATCTACGTCTATTGCTACGATGAGAAGAGGAAGAACGACGCTGATGCTGGCCGCAGGATGGATAGTCTGACGGCTATCGCCGACAACGGAGCGAATCCCTCCTCACGGTACGGCAACGTCACAATGCCTCAGTGCAAGTCTGGCGAGACCCTCAGCTTTCTTCTACGCAACGTACGCGACGCGCGCACAGATACAAACAAGTGGAATGCGGCGGTCGAGAACTATGTGTATGCAACGGACACTTCTGCCGATCCGAACACGCGCATCCTGACGAACAACGTTTCAGCCGCTAAGCGCGCTCCGAACGGAGCCTTGACCCCGTTCGACGTCACGAACACTCCGATGGTTGAGACCATCCTTTGTGATACGATGGCGCAGTGCAAGTTCCAGAGCCAGGGCGGTATTCTGCCGAACGAACACGTCACGCATAATCCGGCGACCGCGTCGGCCGGATGCGCTGAAGGCAAGTTCATGTATTACGGTTGGGAGGATCGGCCGAACGTCCCCGCCGGTTCCAGCGATCGCGACTACGACGACATCCGCATCGTGGTCTCCTGCCCGACGCTCGTGCAGGTTTCGAACAAGCAGGTGAAGATCGTCAAGTGAGAAGGTGCCGATCCTCTTATCGGCGCCTGAGCAGGAACACGCCCTGCTCGCCGAACAGGTTCCAGAACCACCAGGGCATGTTGAACCGGACCGGCTGACCGCCTGAATCCAGTGCGTGCGCCTCCTCGATATGCGCGCCGACGTCGCGGCACAGCTTCACGAAGTCACGCATCGTGCAGAAGTGGATGTTCGGCGTGTCGTACCAGGTATGCGGGAGGTTGTCGGTCATCGGCATGCGGCCGCGCACGCCGAGCTCCCACCGCACCCGCCAATGCCCGAAATTCGGGAACGACACGATCGCCCGCCGGCCGATCCGCAGCATGTGCTCCAGCACGACACGGGGCTGGCGCGTCGCTTGGAGCGTCTGCGAGAGGATGACGTAGTCGAAGACGTCGTCCGGGTAATTGGCGAGATCCGTGTCGGCGTCGCCCTGGATCACCGCCAGCCCCTTCGCGAGACAATCGCTGACACCCTCCCGCGACAGCTCGATCCCGCGTGCATCGGACCCACGCCGGTCGCGCAGCAGCGCGAGAAGCGAACCGTCCCCGCAGCCGACATCGAGCACGCGCGAGCCGGGCTCGACCATGCGGGCGACGAGGAGATGGTCGCGGCGGGGCTCTCCCGACGGGAGCTGATGCTCTGGCACGAGCCCGGCACCGGCAGCGGCCCGGAGCGCCGCGCTCACCGGAGGCCTCGGGCGACCGCGGCCGCGTCGATGAAGCCGCGGGCGGCCGCGAACATCTCCGGCTCCTCCAGGAGGAACGCGTCGTGGCCCTTGTCGCTCTCGATCTCGACGAAACCGACCTGCGCGCCGCCGGCATTGAGGGCATGCACGACGGCCCGCGATTCCACGGTCGGAAATAGCCAGTCGGACGTGAAGGACATCACGCAAAAGCGCGTTCGCGAGCCCTTGAAGGCGCCGGCGAGAACGCCGCCGTAATCGGCCGCGAGATCGAAGTAGTCCATCGCACGCGTGACGTAGAGATACGAGTTCGGGTCGAACCGCTCGACGAAGGTCAGGCCCTGGTAGCGAAGGTAGCTCTCGATCTGGAAATCGGCATCGAACGAGAAGGTCGGCGCGGCGCGATCCTGGAACGTGCGCCCGAACTTCCGGTGCAGCGCACCCTCGGAGAGGTACGTGATGTGCGCGCCCATCCGGGCCACCGCGAGACCCTTGCGGGGCCGCGCGCCCTCCTCGAGATAGCGGCCGCGCCGCCAATCGGGATCGGCCATCACGGCCTGCCGCCCGACCTCGTGGAAGGCGATGTTCTGGGCGGAGTGTCGGGCCGAGGTCGCGATCGGCATGGCGGCAAAGACGCGCTCGGGATAGCTCGCGGCCCATTGCAGGACCTGCATGCCGCCCATCGACCCGCCGACGACGGCGAACAGGCTCGGAATGCCGAGCCGGTCGATCAGCATCGCCTGCGCCCGGACCATGTCGCGGATCGTCACGACCGGGAAGTCGAGCGCGTAGGCCTTGCCCGTTGCCGGATCGAGCGATGCCGGTCCCGTCGTGCCCATGCAGCCGCCGACGACGTTGGCGCAGATGACGAAGAACCGGTCGGTGTCGATCGGCCGGCCCGGGCCGACCAGCGTCCCCCACCAGCCGGACTTGCCCGTGACCGGATGCACGTTGGCGACGTGCTGGTCGCCCGTCAGGGCGTGGCAGATCAGGACGGCGTTGGAGCGCTCGGCATTCAGCTCGCCGTAGCTCTGATAGGCGATCTGCCAGGGCCCGAGATCGATCCCGGCATCGAGGCGCAGCGGCTCGCCGGCTCCGAAGACCGCGACGGGGCTCGACGGGTGGTCGGCTTCCGAGAGGGGCGCAACGCCCGAGTCGACCGTCCGCAGGACGTGCTCGTTCATCAAGCGTTCTTTATACCGAACAGGTCGGTTGTCAATGAAACGGGGCAGCGCGGTGCCGCCTCTCGGTTGGCAGCGTCCGCGGCCGGACCTATGGGCAGGTCGGCTTTCGCCGAAGGACCACCATGACACAGCCGGCCCCGGCCCCCAACCTCGCGGATCTCCGGCGCGAGATCGATCGCATCGATGAGGACATGCATCGGCTCCTGATGGAGCGCGGCCGGATCATCGACCGGCTGATCGCGACCAAGGGCACGGCGCGATCCGGCGCGGCATTCCGGCCCGACCGGGAGGCCTCCATGATGCGGGCCCTCGCTGAGCGGCACCGCGGCCTCCTGCCGCTCGACACGGCGGAGGGCATCTGGCGCGTCATCATCGCGACCTTCACGTATGTCCAGGCGCCGTTCGCCGCGCATGCCGACATCTCGGGCGGCGATGCGCCCATGCGCGATTCGGCCCGCTTCCATTTCGGCTTCACGGTGCCCTACCGGCCACATGCGGACGCGGCATCCGTCATCGCGGGAGTCGCGGCGTCCAAGGGCGACCTCGGCCTCGTCCGGCTGGATCAGGGCGCGAGCGCCGGGCCCTGGTGGCGGCGGCTGGAGGGCGCCGACGCACCCAAGGTGATCGCGCGCTTGCCGTTCATCGAGCGCCCGGACCATCCGGCGGGCACGCCCGTCCTCGTCGTCTCACGTCCATTGGAGAGCCCCGGCGCGCGCGAGGTCGTGCTCTATTCCGCCCGGCTCGAGCGCTGGAGCGACGCCGCGGCGCGCGCGCTTGCCGCGCTCGGGGGCGAGTTGATCGGCAGCGCGGGGGAACGCCAGGGTCTCTCCATGCTTGCCGCGGTTCCAGGCGACCTGTCCCGCGATGCCCTCGCCACCGCGCTCGCGCCGGCTGGGCTGTCCGCGCATGGGCTCGTCGAGGTCGGGTCGCACGCGGTCCGGTTCACCGCGCCGCGCTGAGCGGCCGCGCCCTGCGCTCGGCCACGATGACGCGCCACGACAGAAGCGTGGTCGAGACGAGGCAGAGCAAGGCGAGGCCGAGGGACACCTCCACGAGCGCCCGCGCCCCCCAGTTCTCCCGGATCACGGCAAAGCCGAACGGCGTCGCCGCGAAGGCGATGTTCTGCGGGACGTTCAACCGCCCGAGGACGCGGGCATAGGCCGCAACCCCGAACAGCCGGAGCGGCGCAATCGCGCGGACGATCGAAATGAGGCCGGCCGACAAGCCGTAGGCAATCGCAAACGCGATCGCGCCGGATCGCAGTTCGCCCCAGGCGAGCAGCAGCCCGAGCCCGATCAGCATCAGCACGGCCGCCACGACGCCGATCGTGAGGATGTCGACGCGCTTGCCGCCGGCCATCTCGAAGGCGCGCGCCAGCACCTGCCCCGGACCGAACAGCCCGCCGATGGCAACGGCGGCCGTCTCGGTGTGGCCGAACCCCGTCAGGATCCCGACCATGTGCAGCGGCAGACCCCAGGTCAGCATGCCGCCGAGCGCGAAGGTGATCGCCGCCAACCAGTAGGCGCCGGGTACGTGGATGGGCGGCGGCGTGCTCTCCGACACGGGCCGCGGCCGGGCGATGTCCTTCAGCAGCGCCTCCCGGCCGGGAAGGCTCCAGAGGTGGAGCGGCAGGCAGATCGCGAGGTTCGCCACCGCATAGGCGAGGGCCGCGCCGCGCCAGGTGAGCGCGTCCGAGAGGGACAGCAGCGCCGGCCAGTTGAGCGTGGAGGAGAAACCGGTCACGAGCAGCAGGATCGCGATCGCCTGCCGGGCGCGACCGGACGCGATCTGCACGATGGCGGTCGAAGCGGCTTGCGTCAGCGCGATCGGCATCGCGACGCCGAACAGGATCCAGGCGACCAGAAAGAGTATCGGCCCCTGCGCCGCCGCGAGCGCGCAAAGCCCCAATGCCGTCGTAAGCGAGCCGATCGCCATCCAGCGCCGCGAGCCGTCGCGCTCCAGGGCGCGGCCGACCGGCGCGGCGAGCACGGCCGCGATCAGGAGCATGAGGGTGAGCCCGCCGAAGACGTAGGCCTGCGATATCCCGGTCCCGGCGGAGATGTGTGCATAGAGCACCGCCGGCACGTGGAAGATCGAGCCCCAGCCGACGATCTGGGTGATGATGAGGGACAGGACGGCGCGCCGGAGGGCCGCCTTCTCGCGAACGCTCGCCCTGTCGGCCGTACCGCTCACCTGCCCGTCTTCCTCCGCGTGCGCCGCCTTGGGCGGACATTGTCCCGTCGCCGGTCGCATGAGCGAGGCGCGTTCACAATGGGCGGCATCGCCCTTTAGGCATCGCAGCTTTGCACGTGCGATCTCGCGCGCGTTCCGCTAAGCGGACCGTTCCTGCCATGTCCCGTGTCCCAGCCATGACCGCCTCCCCGACCGCGCTCCCGCAACCGCGTCCCGGCATCCTCGACATCTCGGCCTACGTGCCGGGGCGCGACCATGTCGAGGGAGTCGAGAAGGTCTACAAGCTGTCGTCGAACGAGACGCCGCTCGGCGCCTCGCCGAAGGCGATCGAGGCGTTCAAGGCCGCAGCCGGGTCGCTCGAGATCTATCCGGACGGCGGCGCAGCCGCCCTCAAGGAGGCGATCGGCGCGAAATACGGCATCGACCCCGACCGCATCGTCTGCGGCACCGGATCGGACGAACTGCTCTCGCTTCTCACGAACGCCTATGTCGGGCCGGGCGACGAAGGCGTGTTCACGCAGCATGGGTTCCTCGTCTACCGCATCAACATCCTGGGTGCGGGCGGCGTGCCGGTGGTTGCCGAGGAGACGGACCTCACGGCCTCCGTCGATGCGATCCTGGCCAAGGTGACGCCGAAGACGAAGATCGTCTTCCTGGCGAACCCCAACAACCCGACCGGGACCTACCTGCCCTTCGACGAGGTGAAGCGGCTCCATGCCGGGCTTCCCGGCAACGTGCTCCTCGTGCTCGATGCGGCCTACGCGGAGTATGTCCGGCGCAACGACTACGCGTCCGGGCTGGAGCTGGCGCTGACGGCCTCGAACGTCGTCATGTGCCGCACCTTCTCGAAGGTCTACGGCCTCGCGGCGCTGCGGCTCGGCTGGCTCGTCGGGCCGGCCCATGTGGTCGACGCCCTGAACCGCATCCGCGGCCCTTTCAACGTGAACGCACCCGCCATCGCGGCCGGCGCGGCCGCCATGCGGGACGAAGCGCATATCGCGGCCGCGATCGCGCATAACGAGGAATGGCTGCCGCGGCTGACGACCGGGTTCGAGGCGCTCGGCCTCACCGTCACGCCGAGCGTCGGCAACTTCCTGCTGATCCACTTCCCGGAGAGTGCCGGCCGAACCGCCAAGGACGCCGATGCCTTCCTCGGCCGGCGCGGACTCGTGCTGCGCGCAGTCGGGGCCTACGGCCTGCCGAATGCGCTGCGCATGACGATCGGATCGTCGGAGGCGAACGAGCTCGTCCTGTCCGCGCTGCGCGAGTTCATGGGCGCGGACCAGCGACATGCCTGACCCTCTCGGGCCGCCGCTGGAGACGCCCCTCGTCTCCCGGCTCGCCCTCATCGGCCTCGGGCTGATCGGCTCCTCGATCGCGCGCGCCGCGAAGGCGCGGCGTCTCGCCGACACGATCGTGGCGATCGACCGCGATGCGGCCGTCATGCAGCGCGTCGCCGAACTCGGCATCGCCGACGAGACGACGACCGACCTCGCGGCGGGCGTCGCCGGCGCGGACCTCGTCGTCCTCTGCATCCCGGTCGGCGCCTTCGGGGCGGTGGCGCAGGCGATCGCGCCGGCACTGCAGCGAGGCGCGATACTGTCGGATACGGGCTCGGTCAAAGGGTCGATGATCGCCCAGGTCACACCTCACCTGCCGGACGGCGTCCACCTCGTCCCGGCACATCCGGTCGCGGGCACGGAGCATTCGGGCCCAGATGCCGGGTTCGCGACCCTGTTCGGCGACCGCTGGTGCATCCTGACCCCGCCGGACGGCACCGACCCAGCCGCAATCGGGACGGTGACGGCGTTCTGGGCGGCCATGGGCGCCAATGTCGAGGTGATGAGCGCGGAGCACCACGACCTCGTGCTCGCGATCACGAGCCACGTGCCGCACCTGATCGCCTACAACATCGTCGGCACGGCCGCCGACCTCGAGGAGGTGACGCAGGGCGAGGTGGTCAAGTTCTCGGCCGGCGGCTTCCGCGACTTCACCCGCATCGCGGCCTCCGACCCGACGATGTGGCGCGACATCTTCCTGCACAACAAGGACGCCGTGCTCGAGATGCTGGGCCGCCTCAACGAGGATATCGCGATCCTGTCCCGCGCCATCCGCTGGGGCGACGGCGATGCGCTCTTCGACCTCTTCACCCGCACCCGGGCCATCCGGCGCGGCATCATCTCCCAGGGCCAGGAAACGGCCGAGCCCGATTTCGGGCGCCGTCGGGAGTAGGAGGCGCGGCGGCCGCGCTTGACCTTCCCATGATGGGAGGGTGCACAACGGGGCATGAAAGGCGCTGCCATGCCTCACGAGCACCACCACGAGACCGCGCATGCAGGCTGCGGCTGCCATGCGGTTGCACCTCCCGCGGACCACGTGCACAGCAAGCCAGCCGGCAGCAGCGCTGAGGCTGCGGATAAGGCGGGGACGGTCAAGGACCCGGTCTGTGGCATGTCCGTCGATCCGCAGACGGCAAAGCACCGGGCCGAGCATGACGGCCAGCCCTACTTCTTCTGTTCGGCCGGCTGCCGGACGAAGTTCCTCGCCGACCCCGAACGCTACCTGAACCCGATCAAGGATCCCGCCCCTCCGGTTCCGGAGGGCACGGTCTATACCTGCCCGATGCACCCGGAGGTGGAGCAGATCGGGCCCGGATCATGCCCGATCTGCGGCATGGCGCTCGAGCCGAAGCTCGCCTCGGCCGAAACCGGCCCCAATCCCGAGCTCGTCGACATGACGCGGCGGTTCTGGATCGGGTTTGTCCTCACGCTCCCGGTGTTCGTCCTGGAGATGGGCGGCCACCTGTTCGGGATCACGGACCGGATCGGGCAGCAGAACGCGAACTGGGCGCAGCTTCTGCTCGCCACCCCCGTCGTGCTCTGGGCCGGCTGGCCGTTCTTCGAGCGCGGCTGGCGCTCGATCCTCACCCGCAACCTCAACATGTTCACGCTGATCGCGATCGGCACAGGTGCGGCCTGGACCTACAGCGTCGTCGCGACGCTCGCGCCCGGGCTGTTCCCGGCCGCCATGCGGGGGCACCACGACGGTGCCGTTCCGGCCTATTTCGAGGCGGCCGCCGTCATCACGGTGCTCGTCCTGCTCGGGCAAATCCTGGAACTGCGCGCCCGCGACAGCACGGGCGGGGCGATCCGCGCGCTCCTCGATCTCTCGCCCAAGACCGCGCGGCTCATCCGCGCAGACGGGTCCGAGACCGAGATCGGGGCGGATGCCATCGCGGCAGGCGACCGCCTGCGCGTCCGCCCCGGCGAGACGGTCCCGGTTGACGGCATCGTGCTGGAAGGTCGTTCGGCCGTCGACGAATCCATGGTGACCGGCGAATCGATGCCCCTGACGAAGGAGGCCGGCATGGCCGTGACCGGCGGCACGCTGAACCAGAGCGGTGCGCTGGTGATCCGGGCCGAGAAGGTCGGCCGCGACACGATGCTCGCCCGCATCGTCCAGCTCGTCGCCGAGGCGCAGCGCTCCCGTGCGCCAATCCAGCGGCTCGCGGACCGGGTTGCCGGCTGGTTCGTCCCGGCCGTCATCGCGGCCGCGATCCTGGCATTCCTGGCCTGGTGGACCTTCGGACCCGAGCCCCGCTTCAGCTATGCGCTGCTTGCCGCGGTCGCCGTGCTCATCATCGCCTGCCCGTGCGCGCTCGGGCTCGCGACCCCGATGTCGATCATGGTCGGCGTCGGCCGTGGCGCATCGGCCGGAATCCTGATCCGCAGCGCCGAGGCGCTCGAGCGGATGGAGAAGGTCGACACCCTGGTCGTCGACAAGACCGGCACGCTCACGGAAGGCAGGCCCGCCGTGACGGCCATCGTGCCGGCAGCCGGGTTCGAGGAGGCGGAACTGCTGCGGCTCGCCGCGTCCGTTGAGCGGGCGAGCGAGCACCCCCTCGCGCGTGCCATCGTCGCCGCCGCCGAGGCGCGGGGCCTCCCGACCGGCCCGGTCTCCGACTTCGACTCGCCGGCCGGCCGCGGCGCGCTCGGGACCGTCGAGGGACGGCGCATTCTCCTCGGCAATGCCGCTTTTCTAGCCGAGCGAGGCGTTGACACGGCGCTGCTGGCCGATCGCGCCGAGGCACTCCGCGCGGACGGCGCGACGGCGATCTTCGCGGCCATCGACGGACGACTGGCCGGCGCGTTCGCCATCGCCGACCCCGTGAAGGCCTCGACACCTGAGGCACTCGCGGCTTTGCGTCGCGAAGGGATCCGGGTGGTCATGCTGACCGGGGACAACCGGACGACGGCCCTGGCCGTCGCGGCCCGGCTCGGGATCGACGACGTCGAGGCCGAGATCCTGCCGGACGGGAAGGCCGCGATCGTCGCCCGCTACAAGGCGGAGGGCCGGGTCGTGGCGATGGCGGGCGACGGCGTGAACGACGCGCCGGCGCTGGCCGCGGCCGATATCGGCATCGCCATGGGGACGGGCACCGATATCGCCATGGAGAGCGCCGGGATCACGCTCCTTACGGGCGACCTCAACGGGATCGTGCGCGCACTGAGGCTCTCGCGGGCCGTGATGGGCAACATCCGCCAGAACCTGTTCTTCGCTTTCATCTACAACGCGGCCGGCGTACCGATCGCCGCGGGCCTGCTCTATCCGGTGCTGGGCATCCTGCTCTCGCCGGTGATCGCGGCGGCCGCAATGGCGCTCTCCTCGGTCAGCGTCATCGGCAATGCGCTCAGGCTGCGGAGCGCCGACATCGAGGCCTGAGTTCGCTCAGTACAGCACCGGGATCCTGAGGCTCGGGATCTGGAGCGGCCCGACCGAGACGCGTCCATTCTCGACGCGGAGCGGCGGCAGCGGCTTCATGCGGGGCGCGTTTGGGTCCGTAGGCTGCCGAACCTCGGCCTGCCGCCCGCCCCCGAGCAGCGCGCCGAGCAGGTTGCCGGCGAGGCCGGCCTTGTCGCCGACGAACTGGCCGAGAAGGCCCTCGATCCCGGCGACCTGGCCCTGCAGGTCGCCCTTCGGCCGGTGCGCCTCGTCGAGGCCCACCCTGCCCTGCGCCTCGAGCCGGCGCGGCCCCTTCACCATCCGGGCGCGCGAGATCTCCACCTGCCCGCCCGCTGCACGCCACCGCTCGAGCTCGGCCCAGATCGGCCGTGCGGGAAGGTCCGCGACGTTGCTCGCCCTCAGGACGAGCTCGAGATCGGCGGGCTCGCTGCCGCCGACCAGCGCATCCAGGCCAGGCAGAACGGCGCCCGCCGCGCTGAGCGCGACATCCGCGATCGCGGGATCCACCGGGTCCGGCCGGGCATGGATCTCGACATTGCGCGCCGCCAGGTCGAGGGGCGCGGCGCCCGGCGAGGTCGCCTTCAGCCGCGGGCTGTCGGCCGTGATCGCAAGACGCTGGAAGGCGCCCGAGCCGAAGACGACACTCGCCTGCAGAAGCTTCCACTCGGCATCGGCGCGGGTGCCCCCGGCAACAACCTGCAACGGTCCCTGCGCCTCGATGATGATGTGGCCGAGACGATAGATCTGCGCCAGAGCGACGACCGGGCCGACGGATGCGGTCACGTCGGGCCGCTGCAGCGACAGGCCGGAGCAGGCGAGCTCGATCCGGAACGGGTAGCCGCCGGCCTGCCGGTCGCGGCACGTCCATTGCCGGCCGGCCGCCGCCTCGGCGGCGAGCCATTCGTCCATGCCGGCGAGCGTCCGGCCACGGATGACGAACCACGCCGCCGACCAGCCGATCGCAACGAGCGCCAGGACGACGAACGGGAGGTAAAGGCGCCAGCGGCTCGCCCGGCGCGGAACTCTGGTCTCGGCCGGCACGGGCCTCTCCTGTTGAACGGGCGGGTCGTAGCTGCTAGCCGCGGCGCTCGGCAAGGACGGAGCGATAGGAGCCGGATGACGGCGGAAAGCGGCGATCTTTGGGTGTTCGGCTACGGGTCGCTCATGTGGCGGCCGGGCTTCGCGTACCGGGAGCGGCACCTCGCGACCCTCACGGGATACCACCGGTCGCTCTGCATCTTCTCGCATGTGCATCGCGGCACGCCCGAGATGCCGGGCCTCGTCCTCGGCCTCGATCGCGGCGGGAAATGCCGCGGCGTCGCGTTCGGAGTGGATGCGGCCGATGCCGAGGCCACGCTCGCCTATCTGCGCGAGCGCGAGCAGGTCACCGCCGTGTATCTCGAACGCCGGACGCGCGTGCGGCTCGACGACGGCCGGATCGTCCCGGTCGTTACCTACGTGGCAGACCGCGGGCATTCCCAGTATGCCGGGCGCCTGCCCGTCGAGGACCTGCTGCGGCACGTGAACCAGGGCATCGGGATATCAGGTGCGAACCCGGACTACGTCCGCGCGACGCACCAGCAGCTGATCGAGATGGGCGTCAGCGATTCGATCCTTGCGGGGATCGCCACCCGTCTCGCTCACGGCGAGGCCGAAGCGGAGACAAGGTCGGCCACGACGGCCCGACGCTCGGCTTCGCTCTCCGCGAGGCGGTGAACGTGGAGCTCCGTCGCGCCGCGCGACCGCATGCTAGCGAGCCAGCGCGAGCGCTGCCTGGCTGAGCTGCGTGGCCCCGGTGCTGACACGTCAAGAACCTCGGACGTGCCGTCGCCGAGCCGCTGCACGCCGATCAGCACGGCATCGGTCAGGTCCGCGATGTCGGCCTCGTTCGCCGGGTGGATGCCGACGACGTAGCGCCGGCCCGACCTGCCGCGCCAGGACGTGAGCGCCGGAGGCTCGCGCAGGCCGGCGGTCGCGCGCAGCCGCTCCTCGCGGACAATGGCCTTCGTGATCCGCTCGTGCCGCAGGTCCCGCATCGAGGTCAGCCAGGACAATGTGCGTCTGTTCGACATTTGTCCTAGATAGGAAGGAAAGCCTTTTCGTCAAGGCTGCCTGCTGTCGGAGACGATCAGATTCCGTCTGGACCGCTATAGCGGAGCGGCATCCTGCTTTCTTCGAGAAGACGGGTCGATGCAGCCTCGATCCGCTCCTTGAGGTCGGCCATGAAGCCGTCCCGATCGAGGCCGGGGAGGATAGGCTCGAGGAACTCCACGATGATCGTCCCCGGCCGCAGCACCAACCTGCGACGCGGCCAGAACAGGCCGGAATTCAGCGCGACCGGCAGGCAGGGCACGCCGAGCGAGCGGTACAGATGCGCGACGCCCTGCCTGTAGGACGGCTCGGCGCCCGGCGCCCGGCGCGTCCCCTCGGGATAGATCAGGATCTGGCGACCGCCTGCCACCTCCTCCCGGGCCTGCTTGTTCATGTCCGCGATGGCCGAAGAGCCTCGGCTTCGGTCGACCGGGATCATCCCGGCCTTGATGGTGAACCAGCCCCAGATCGGGATCCAGGTCAGCTCGCGCTTCAGGATGAAGGTCGGGTCGGAGAGCCGCGGCAGCAGCGCGTGGATGTCCGCGAAGGATTGGTGTTTCGAGGCGACCAGGAGGCCGCCCGGCGGGATGCGATGCAGCCCGCGATATTCGACCTTCGTGCCGACGATGACCCGCAGCAGCACGAGGCTGACCCGGGCCCAGGCCTGCGCGACGCGCAGGATCGCGTTCCGCGGCATCAGGAAGGTCGGAAGGGCGGCGATCAGCATCGCGATCGTGTTCAGGTAGAATGCGATGTGGAAGAGAAGCGATCTCAGGACGATCATCGGCTCATGAGCGGGACGCAGCCGGGCGGGCCGGACGATTCTGCAACCCTGCCACTTAGTCCGGAATTCGGCTCGGCGAAAACGCTTCCAGCGCCTATCGTCGCGCCACTTCGTCGGCCGGCTCGCGAGCCCGGCTCCGCGTGCGAGCCTCCTCCGGCCCGCCGCCCGGCGTGACGCGGGTGCGCAGGGACACCATCAGGTACTTCACGTACTCGCTGGCGAGGAGCCGAGCCGTCGCGATGCTCGCCCACCATCCTGCAGGGTCGCCCGTCCGGGTGACGACCGGATGCGGGACCTTGTCGACCTGCGGCAGAGCGTGGTCGAGCTCCACCATCGTGCGCGGCATGTGGTAGTTCGACGTCACGACGATCAGAGAGCGGAAGCCGTTCTCGCGGACCCAACGGCGGGTCTCCTCCGCGTTGCCGACGGTGTTGCGGGCCCGGTAATCGAGGTCGACGCAGCATTCGACGAGGCGCCGCTGCCCCGGCGACAGGCGCGCGATCTCGTCCCGGCTCGTGCGCTCGTTCACGCCCGTGATGAGAAGCCGACCGCCGAACCCGCGGCCGAGAAGCTCGATAGCGTCGCCGATTCGCTGAGCGCCGCCCGTCAGCGCCACGATGGCATCGGCAGAGCCGGGTGGGTCCCGCTCTACACGATCGAGCGAGGACACAAACAACAGAAAGCCCGCCGCCCCGGCGGTGAGAACGACGCCGAGCGTCGCCAGCAGCCCGAGAGCCAGCCGACCCATCCTGTTCGGAGCTTCCGCCCTCACCTATTCTGTCTCGACAGAGCCACCATGGACCAGCCTACCCGCGCTGCCCTGGATGACCGGCATCCGGGGAGCATAATGCTGATTGAGTCGCCAGGAGGGCAACGTTTCGGTCAGCTTGCGCGCAGCTGCCGAAGAAAACGTTTCGCGGTCGCAACCGAGACCGTCCCCGCGATGATCGCGACGCATGCGGCAACAAGGGCGATCAGCGCGTAACCGCGCCAGCCGATCGACACGGCACCGAGGAGGGCGTCGTCGCTGGCGCCGCCCGCGGAGACCAGAGACGTCAGAGCGCCAAACACCGGGACGGCAAGGCAAGCGGCAGCGGCGCCGGCCATTGTGGCCATCAGCGCCAGTTTCAGGAACCGCGCGGCGAACTCACGGGCGATGAAGCGGTCGTGAGCGCCGACGAGTTGCAGGACGTCGACGGCGTCCCGGCTCCCCGCCATCGCCCCCCGCGTGGCAAAGCCCACGGCCAGCCCCGACGCGGTCAGGACCAGCACTACCAGCCCGGCCGCAACCCCGACGATCGAATTCGCCATGCTCGAGAGCCGGGCTCGCCAGGTTCCGTGATCGTCGAGGCTCGCGCCCGGAATCTCGGCCCCGACCCGACCCGCAAGCCCCCGCAGGTCCGGCACCGGCTCGTATGCCAACCGCAAGACCACGAGACGGGGAATCGGCAGCGAGCTCAGGTCGAGCCCGCGGCCGAGCCAGGGCTCGAGCAATCCTTCGGCGTCCGCCTTGGACAAGACGGTCGCGGCGGCGATCCCGGGCGTTGCCCGCGCGAGCGACGCGGCTCGAGCAAGATCAGCTTCCATGTCGCGACCCGCCTGCGGCCGAAGCTGGATCGTCGCCTCCCGGGCGATGGAGGCCTGCCACTCCCGCGAGCTTGCCGCGACGACCTCCGCGCCGGCGGCCGCCAGCCCCGCCAGGAAGGTCAAGATCGCAATGATGCCCAACAGGGACCGGGTGGCGGCCGGGTCGGTGAGGACAAGGGCGGCGCGAGGAGCACGCCGGAGGTCGGGCAGTCGGATCAACCTCGCGCTCCGGCTAATCGTCGGCATAGATGTGGCCGTCGCTCAATACGAGACGCCGCGCGTCCACCTGGTCCATGAGCGCGATGTCGTGCGTTGCGATCAGCACGGAGGTTCCGAGCCGGTTCAGCTCCAGGAACAGCCGCAGCAGCCGGCGGCCGAGCTCCGGATCGACGTTGCCGGTCGGCTCGTCAGCCAGGATCAGCTCCGGCCGGGCAATCAGCGCTCGGGCAATCGCGGCACGCTGCTTCTCGCCGCCGGACAGAACGGGAGGCATGGCTTGCGCGCGTTCGCCCAGGCCGACCCATTGCAGCAGTTCGAGCACCTCCGACCGGTAGCTCGCCTCGTCCAGCTCCTGCACGCGCAGCGGCAATGCCACGTTCTCGTAGGTCGTCAGGTGGTCAAGGAGCCGGAAATCCTGAAACACCACCCCCATCCGGCGGCGGAGCGCGGTGAGGTCGGGCCCGACAATGCCAGTGGCCTCGGCCCCGAACAGGCGGACCAGCCCCCAGCTCGGTCGGAGGGACAACAGGATCAGCCGGAGCAGCGTGGTCTTCCCAGCCCCCGAGGGCCCGGTGAGGAACTGGAACGAACCGGGCTCAACCGTGAAACTTACGTCATGCAGGATCTGGGGCCCGTCTCCGTAGCGCAGGCCCACATTGTCGAAGGCGACCACGGGGATCTGCACGCGGGCCACGGCTCCGGTTGACGCTGTGTTAACCACCGGCGACCGAGGGTCGCACGGGAGGGTGAGGGATCGCCTCTCGACCGATTCGCCATGCTCATCGTCTGCCCGTCTTGCGCAAGCGAATACGCTCTCGATCCCGAACGGATCGGGGACGGCGGACGCAAAGTGCGCTGTGCCGCGTGCCGCACGACATGGTTCGTCCACCGGCCGGAGCTGGAGGTCGGGGCGAAGCGGTTGCCGGCCGTCGCCGACCACGGCTCCATGGCATGCACCTCTACCCAGACGATCGAAGGCGCGCCGCATCAAGGTGTACCCGCTAGCGCCGGTCCCGCGGCCGGAAGCTCATTGCGAAGGCCGTCCCCTCCGGCGCAGGGCTCGCGCAACCGCGTCGCCCTTGCGGCGGTTCTCTGCGTCACCCTTGCGCTGCCCGCCGCGATTGCATTTCGACACCAGGTCGTCCGTCAAGTCCCGGGAAGCGCGCCGCTTTTCGCTGCGGCGGGCCTGAGCGTGAACCTGGTCGGGCTCGAACTCGCCGACATCTCCGCCGGACTAAGCCAGGATGGGAACGCGCGTGCGCTCGTCATCGAGGGCGAGATCCGGTCGATCGCGTCCCACCCGGTCTCCGTTCCGCGGCTGGAATTCGCGATCGAGGGCAAGGATCGCGACGGTCTCTACCGCTGGTCCGTGAAGCCGCCGGTCGCGGAGCTAGGGCCCGGCGAAAGCGCACGATTCACGGCGCGGCTCGCGTCCCCGCCGCCCGGTGGGACGAGGTTCGTCGCAGCCTTCCAGGCCCTGCGTGGCGATCAATCCGTTGCGTTGCGCTGAGGTTGTGGCCAGTGTTGGGCTATGAGTTCTCCTCGCATCAGAGTCCTTTTCGACGAGGCGGCGATCGCCAAGCGCAACGATGAGATGGCTGCGGAAATCGCGGCCGCGGCCTCGTCGGACCTCATCGTCATCGCTGTTCTGAAGGGCAGCTTCATGTTTGCAGCGGACCTCCTCCGGGCATTGCACCGGGCAGAGGTGTCGCCGCAGGTCGAGTTCATCCATCTCTCGAGCTATCGCTCGGGAACCGTGTCGTCCGGCGCCGTCACCATCCTGCGGGATGTCGAGAGCTCCGTGCGGGGGCGGGACGTCCTTCTCGTGGACGACGTCCTCGAGTCCGGTCGCACGCTCGTCTTTGCGAAGGATCTCCTCATGGCGCGTGGCGCTCGACGCGTCCTCGTCTCTGTCCTGCTCGAGAAGCCAGGCAAGCGCGCCGTGACGATCCAGCCGGATTTCGTCGGTTTTGCCTGTCCCGACGTGTTCGTCGTCGGCTATGGGATGGACATTGCCCACAGCTATCGTCAGCTACCCTTCGTGGGGGTCGTGGCGCACGGCGACGTGGAACCCGATCTCTTTGGCGGAACTTGAACGCTGGTTATGGCGAGAATCTTATTGGTCGATGACGAGGAGCCCGTAAGGGGCTTCCTCAAGCGGGGCCTGGAACTGGACGGGCACCAGGTCGCGACGGCCGTCGATGGCTCGGACGCGCTGGAGCGGCTGACGGAAGAGGCCGGCGGCTTCGACGTGATGCTGACCGACATCCGCATGCCGATTATGGACGGGATCGCGCTGGCGCTCGCGGCGAAGCGGGACTTTCCCGACCTGCCTATTCTCCTGATGACGGGTTATGCCGACCAGCGCGAGCGTGCCAAGAACCTCGAGGTGATCATCGAGGACGTTCTAACGAAGCCGTTCTCGCTCGCGGAGGCGCGCGCCGCGGTGTCGCGGGTGCTCGAGGCGCGCCGCTCAGCCGCCTGAGGCGGAAATGTTCGGCAGGGTCGCCGAGGACCCCGCGACCGACAGCGCAGTGACGGCAGGATCGCAAGTCGAAGGCCCGGCCACCAGGGGGTCGGGTGCCCTGACC
>CAXUKK010000004.1:15507-22704 GCA_964251455.1 uncultured Enterovirga sp. | reverse complement strand
GATGAGCTCTTTTCCCGGCGCCGAGATTGTCGACGTCCGCGACCGCGCCCCGCCACCCGAAGCCGAGCCGGACAATGCGGCCGCACCGCCGCTCGAAGAACCCGATTCCGACGAACTCTGAGGATGCGATGAAGGACATCATGGGGCTGATGAAGCAGGCCCAGGGCCTGCAGCAGAAGATGGCTGACATGCAGGCCGAGCTCGATACGCTCGAGGTCGAGGGCACGTCCGGCGGCGGGGTCGTGAAGGTGCTGACGACCGCCAAGGGTCAGGTGAAGACCGTCTCGATCGACGCGTCCCTCATGGTCGCAGACGAGAAGGAGGTCCTGGAGGATCTCGTCGTCGCGGCGATGAACGATGCGCGGGGCCGCGGCGAGCGCCTGATGGCCGAGCGCATGCAGGAGGTCACCAAGGGCCTGCCGCTTCCGCCCGGCCTGAAGCTGTTCTAGGGCTCCCATGGCCCAGGCCGTTGCCGGGCCCGAGATCGAACGTCTGATCCAGCTCCTGGCGCGCTTGCCGGGGCTCGGCCCGCGTTCGGCCCGCCGGGCTGCCCTTCACCTCATCGCGCGCCGCGAGCAGCTGCTCGGGCCGTTGAGCGACGCCATGCGGGTCGCGAACGAGCGCATCGTCGTGTGCGAGAGCTGCGGCAACGTCGATACCAGCGATCCCTGCACGATCTGCCGCGACGTGGGGCGCGACGGCTCGATCATCGTGGTCGTCGAGGGGGTCTCGGACCTGTGGGCGCTGGAGCGCGCAGGCGCCGTCCGGGCGAAGTACCACGTGCTCGGCGGGGTCCTGTCCGCGCTCGACGGCGTCCGGCCCGAGCACCTGAACGTGGACGCGCTCGTCGCCCGGGCATCCGAAGCGGGCGTCGCAGAGATCATCCTGGCGCTGAATGCCACCGTCGACGGCCAGACGACCGCGCATTACCTGACCGATCTCGTCCGCCACCTTCCGCTCCGGGTCACGCGGCTTGCACACGGAGTGCCGGTCGGCGGAGAACTCGACTACCTTGACGAGGGCACGCTCTCCGCGGCGCTGAGGCAGCGGACGATGTTCTGACGCCGACACGCGTCGTTTGACCCCTTTTCTCCGATTGCCTATCTGCCCGCCATGGCCCTTCGCCCCATTGTCATACTGCCCGATCGGCAGCTGCGCCTCGTCTCCAACCCGGTGGGACCGGTCACGGACGACGTGAAGGCGCTGGCGGCGGACATGCTCGAAACGATGTACGACGCGCCCGGCATCGGGCTAGCGGCCATCCAGGTCGGCGTGCCGAAACGGCTCGTCGTGATCGACCTCGGCAAGAACCCGGAGGAGCGAAGCCCCATGGTGCTCATCGATCCGGAGATCACTTGGATCTCCGCCGAGAAGCGCACCCACGAGGAAGGCTGCCTCTCGATCCCCGAATATTACGAGGAGGTCGAGCGACCCGACAGGATCCGCCTCCGCTACCGCGACCTCGAAAACGAGATCGTCGAGACTGAGGCGGACGGGATCCTGGCGACCTGCATCCAGCATGAGATCGACCACCTGAACGGCGTGTTGTTCGTCGACTACCTGTCGCGGCTGAAACGCTCGCGCGTGCTCAAGAAATTCGAGAAGGCCGCGAAGCGGGAATCCGAGGACGCATGACGCTTCGCGTCGTGTTCATGGGCACGCCGGATTTCGCCGTGCCGACGCTGGAAGCGGTCGCGGCGAGGCACGAGGTCGTCGCGGTCTACACGCGGGCCCCGGCCATCTCGGGCAGGGGGCTCAAGACAAGGCCCTCCCCGGTCCATGCGACTGCCGAGCGGCTCGGGATCCCCGTCGAGACCCCGGCGCGGCTGCGCGACGAGGGCGCTGCCCCAACGCTTGCGAGCTTCCGGCCCGATGTCGCCGTCGTGGTCGCGTATGGGCTGATCCTGCCGAGACCGATCCTCGACGTGCCGCGTCTTGGTTGCCTCAACCTTCACGCCTCGCTCCTGCCGCGCTGGCGCGGTGCGGCGCCGATCCAGCGTGCCGTCATGTCTGGGGACTGCGAGACCGCCGCTTCCGTGATGCGGATGGAGGAAGGGCTCGACAGCGGCCCGGTCGGTGCGCTCGACACGATCGCGATCGGTCCGGACATGACCTCAGGCGAGTTGCACGACGAGCTTTCGGTCCGCGGTGCTGCCTCAATGGCCTCCGCACTCGATGCGCTCGAGGCCGGCACGCTGGCCTTCACGGCACAGTCCGACGAGGGCGTCACCTACGCGGCCAAGATCACGAACGACGAGGCCAGGATCGACTGGGCGAAGCCGGCTTCCGCCGTCCATGACCACATTCGCGGGCTCTCGCCCTTCCCGGGCGCCTTCTTTGAGGCCGATCTCGGCAAGGGCTCCGAGCGGGTCAAGGTGCTGCGAACGGAGTTGGCGGAAGGCTCCGGCGCGCCTGCGACGCTCTGCTCAAGCGATGGGATCGTCGCCTGTGCCGACGGGGCCATCAGGCTGCTTCAGGTGCAGCGGGCGGGTCGTGGCCCGATGAACGCGCCCGATTTCCTGCGCGGCGTGCGGCTGGAGCCTGGCTCCAGGCTCGGCTGATGCCGCGCTACAAGCTCGTCATCGAGTATGACGGTGGTTCTTTCGCGGGCTGGCAGCGGCAGCGCAACGCCCCCTCCGTGCAGCAGGCGATCGAGGAGGCTTTCCAGCGCTTCACGGGCGAAGACCTGCGCATCCAGTGCGCGGGACGCACCGATGCCGGCGTCCACGCTACCGGCCAGGTCGCGCATGTGGACCTGACGAAAGCCTGGCGGGCGGATGTCGTCCGCGATGCGTTGAACGCGCATCTGAAGCGGCTCCCGGTCGTGATCCTGTCCGCCGCAGAGGTGCCCGACGGCTTCAACGCGCGCATGTCGGCCGTGAAGCGGCATTACCGCTATCGCATCCTGAACCGGCGCTCGCCGGCCGCGATCGAGAGCAACGCGGTCTGGCATGTGCCCTGGCCGCTCGATGCCGCCCGGATGCACGAGGCAGCTCAGGTCCTGGTCGGCCGGCACGATTTCACAACCTTCCGGGCCTCGGAGTGCCAGGCCGAGTCGCCTGTCCGTACGCTCGACCGGTTGGATGTCCTGCGCGACGGGGAGATCATCGCCATCGAGGCCTCGGCGCGCTCCTTCCTGCACAGCCAGGTTCGGTCGCTCGTCGGCGCCCTCGTCCAGGCTGGCAACGGGCGCTGGTCGGTCGCGGATGTCAGGGAGGCCTTGGAGGCGAAGCGGCGCTCGGCCTGCGCGCCGCTGGCGCCGCCCCAGGGACTGGCGCTCGTTCGAGTCGATTATCCGGCCGAGCTAGGCGGCGAACCCGCGTAACAGACCGTAGATCACGACCTGAAGCGACAGGCCGAGCAGCACGATCGTCGCTGCCGTTCCGGCCCGCACGCCGAGCGTCATCTTGGTCGCGAACCACTGCGCCTCGATCACGATCGCCCCGAACGCGATCATCAAGAGAGCGACGAGCCCCTGCGGCTCCAGGCCCATGAGGAACAGGGCGGCCGGGAGTGCCAGAGCCAAGCTGCCGAAGACGGCGATCCAGTTCGTCGCGACTGCAAACGGCACGTAGCGCGCCGTCAGGCCTCCGCCCCGCAGCACGTACATCATCGCGAGCTGAAGCGCCGCGAGGCTGCCGAGATGCGCCAGGCCGACCTGGGCCAGCAGCGGCACGCGATCGAAGATCGCGAGGCCGTGAACGGGGAGGCCCATGCCACGACGCTCGAGCGCCACCGAGACGACGAATGCCGGGATCGTCATGACGAAGGCCGTTACGGATTGGGCAAGGCCTCTGGTCGTGACGTCGAATGCTGCCAGCGCGTCCGGCCGCCGGGAGACCAGGGCTGCAGCACCGCGGAGAGAACGTCCGACCTCTTGGACCGTCACCATGGCGACCTCGCAACAGACTGCGTGATGCCCTGGTCTTGCGTTTCCGCCCGGGCGCAGCCTACGACTTTGGTCGCATTACGCGCAAGTGCTTCAGAGGTTTCCGGCGGCGAGGTAGCTTTCGATGATCCGGCCGTAGATGCGTGTCAGTGCGTACAGGTCCTCCACGGGCACGTTCTCGTCCACCGCATGCATCGTCTGGCCGACCAGGCCGAACTCGATGACAGGGCAGGAACGGCAGATGAAGCGGGCATCCGACGTGCCGCCGGTGGTTGACAGCTCCGGCCGTAGGCCCGTCTCGGCCTCCACGGCATCCTGGACAAGATCCACAAAGCCGTCCGGTTCGGTCACGAAGGCGACTGCGTTGGTCGGGTCAAAGCTCAGCGTGAACCCGACATCCGGCCCGCACGCCGTTCCGACGCGTGCCCGGATTTCGGCCGCAAGGCTCTCGGGCGTCCAGATATCGTTGAAGCGGATGTTGAACACCGCCCTAGCGGCGGCCGGTATGACATTGGTCGCCTGGTTGCCGACATCGAGGCTCGTAAATTCCAGGTTGGACGCGTCGAAGCGCTCCGTGCCGGCGTCGAGCGGAGGCGACGCAAGAGCGGCCATCACCCGGGCCAGCATCGGGATCGGGTTCTGGGCCAGGTGCGGATAGGCGACGTGACCCTGGCGGCCCTTCACAGTGAGCCGACCGGTCAGGGAGCCGCGCCGGCCGATCTTGATCATCTGGCCGAGGCGGTCCGGATTGGTTGGCTCGCCCAGGACGCAGTGGCTTAAGCGCTCGCCACGCTCCTCTGCCCAGGCCAGTAGCTTCACCGTGCCATCGACGGCCGGCCCCTCCTCGTCCCCGGTCAGCAGGAAGGCGATGGATCCCTCGTTCGGCGCACCGTGTCGCGCCAAATGGGCGAGGGTGGCCGCGATCATCGCCGCGACACCGCCCTTCATGTCCGCTGCGCCACGGCCGTAGAGCCGCCCGCCTGCGACCTCGCCAGCAAAAGGTGGGTGGGACCACGTTGCCTCATCGCCCGGCGGCACGACGTCCGTATGGCCGGCGAAGACGAGGCACGGCGGGCCGTTCCCAATTCGGGCATAAAGGTTCTGGATCTCGGGCTGGCCCGGCTCGGAAAGGGCAGGGCGATGCACGACGAACCCCGCCCCGCCAAGAAGGTGCGCGACATAGGCCAGCGCGCCGCCATCCTCAGGCGTGACCGACGGGCAGCGGATCAGCGCTTGAGCGATGTCCAGGGCGGTCTCAGTCTCAGGCGCTGGCGGCAAGCAGGGTCTCGTGTTCGTCCGGGAGCGGCAGCACCATCGTCGGTTGATCGTGAAGACGGGCCGCACAGAGAAGCAGGGCCGTCCGGTTTTCGGCGAAAATCGGGATGATCAATCGGGTGAAAAACCTGCTCCGGCCCCCCACGATAGGGTGATCGCGGGTGACATGCGCCAGGCCGAGGCGGTGCACATGCCAGAAGCCAGACAGGCAGGCCCGGTAATAGGGTGAACCGAGGAGATCACCGAAGGCCATGCCGGCGAGGTCGCCGCCCGGGCTGGCCTCGGAAAACGCAGATCCGTAGAACTCGAAGCGGAACTCGCCGAAGCGTTGTGCCGGGCGCACGATCGCCAGGTTGTCCGATAGCGCCTCGAAGTCCTTCATGCCGAGCCGCGTGCCCGCCACCCGGCCCTCGGTCGTCAGCCCCGCACCAAGGGTCCTGAGGCGCTCGAACAATCGAAGCTCCTCGTTTGGGCAGATCGGATCGAGCCATTCCGTCTCTGCCACCCGCATTCCCCACTGTTCCGGCCTGGCCCGACCGTGCCCGCACAGCGTGAGGGTGTGGGGTACCACCTGCAAGCCGTACTTCCGGCCTAGACCCGTCCCTCGTCGTGGAAACGGCTACTCCCGCAGGAGTTCGTTGATGGAGGTCTTCGCGCGGGTCCCGGCATCCACCCGCTTCACGATCACGGCGCAGTAGAGGGACGGTCCCGGAGACCCGTCCGGCAGAGGTTTGCCGGGCTGGGTCCCGGCGACGACGACGGAATAGGGCGGTACGCGGCCCATGAAGACTTCGCCCGTGTTGCGGTCGATGATCCGGGTCGAGGCGCCGATGTAGACGCCCATCGAGAGGACCGAGCCCTCGCCAACGATGACGCCCTCGGCGACCTCCGAGCGGGCACCGACGAAGCAATTGTCCTCGATGATGACCGGGTTCGCCTGAAGCGGCTCGAGCACGCCCGCAATGCCGGCTCCGCCCGAAATATGGCAATGTTTCCCGACCTGGGCGCATGAGCCGATCGTCGCCCAGGTGTCGACCATCGTGCCCTCGTCCACATAGGCACCAAGATTGACGAAGCTCGGCATGAGGACGACGCCGGGCGCGATGAAGGCGCCGCGGCGGACCGTGCAGTTCGGCACGGCCCGAAAGCCCGCCGACCGGAACGCGTCCTCACCCCAGCCCTCGAACTTGGACGGAACCTTGTCGAACCAGCTGCCGCCCCCCGGCCCTCCCGGGATCGGCGCCATGTCGGTCAATCGAAACGAGAGCAGCACGGCCTTCTTCAGCCATTGGTGCACGTGCCAGCCACCATCCTGCTTCTCGGCAACCCTGGCCTTGCCGGTATCGAGGAGGTCCAGCGCATGGGCAACGGCCTCACGCACCGCGCCCTTGGTGCCGGCACTGACCGAGGCACGATCCTCCCAGGCAGCGTCAATGGTCTGAGCGAGGTCTGTCGGGATCATCGGTAAGCAGTCTCGGCTGGGAATGCGCCCGCTTAGCAAGCCCAAGGAGGAGTGTCATCCGTCGGAGGGCCGACCCGGACGGGGCGGACGCGGATCCCAGACGCCGGCCGGCACCTGCCGGGCGACAAGAGCGCCGGATCACATCCGGAAGTCTTCGCCGAGGTAAACCCGGCGCACGTCCTCGTCGTTGACGATCTCCTCCGGGGTGCCCTCCGTCAGCACCCGGCCCGAATGGATGATGTAGGCCCGATCCGTCAGCGCCAGGGTCTCGCGGACGTTGTGGTCGGTGACAAGCACACCGATGCCGCGCGCCGTCAGATGCCGCACGAGGTCCTGGATATCCCCGACTGCGATCGGGTCGATGCCCGCGAACGGCTCGTCGAGGAGCATGAAGGAGGGCGACGTCGCGAGAGCGCGGGCGATCTCGCAGCGACGGCGCTCGCCGCCCGAAAGGGCGATCGCAGGAGATTTTCGCAGCCGGGCGATATCGAACTCCTCGAGCAGTTCCTCAAGCCGCTGCTCGCGCTCACGCCGGTTCGGGATCGCGACCTCGAGAACGGCCTTGATGTTG
>CAXUKK010000004.1:1276-15497 GCA_964251455.1 uncultured Enterovirga sp. | reverse complement strand
ATGTTGTCCTCGACATTGAGGCCGCGAAAGATCGAAGCCTCCTGCGGAAGGTAGCCGATTCCGAGCCGGGCACGGCGATACATCGGCAGCCGGGTTATGTCGTTGCCGTCCAGCGTGATCGTGCCCCGATCGGCGGCGACCAGACCGGTGATCATGTAGAAGATCGTCGTCTTGCCGGCACCGTTGGGGCCAAGGAGGCCGACGGCCTCGCCCTGCCGAAGCACGAGCCCGGCATCTTGCACGACCGTGCGACCACCGTAGCTCTTCTGGAGCCCGCTCACCGACAGGATGCCCGGGCCGCTCAGCGCCTCGGCGTCGAGTCGCGGGGCCGCGTATGCGTCGTAATCGGCGTTGTCAGGTACGGTGGCCGCGCTCGACGTCCGGATCCGCAGGTTGAGGGAGAATTTCAAGGGAAGGTCGGTCCGGAGGCGCGGCCTGGAGATAGACACGCGTTCAAGCGCCCGCAACGCCGCATCGCGGCGACTGATGGCTCTCAGCGCGGCTTGGGCGCGCCCTGCCCCGGATTGCTTTGGTTGCCGGGCACGATCAGCGCGCGTACCCGTCCCCCCTGGCCGCCTCCTTCCACATTGGCGACGCCGGTATTGAGGTCGTAGGCGACGCGCTCGCCGCGCGTCACGTTCGGCCCGTCGCTCAGGGCCGCGTTGCCCATCAGGACGACCTTGTTGCGGGTGCGGTCGAACTCGGCGTTGTCGCCGGTCGCGACCTGCGTCTTCGAGACGATCGTCACCGGGCCCTTGCAGTTGATCTTGCGGATGGCGTTGTCGCTGCCGCCGAGCGGATTGGCCTGGGGCTCTCGGCCCGCCTGGCCCGCAGCGGCCGCGGCGCGCCCAGCCTCATAGAAGACGGTGAGCAGCGAGCATTTCATCGTGGAATCGCCCTGCACGGCAACGACGTTGCCCGCGAACACGGCCCGCCCGTCCTTGTCGAAGACATCGAGGCGGTCCGCGTCGATCTTGATCGGCTCCTTGTTCGAGCCGAGCTCGCCGAAGGCGGAGGGGCGACGCCCGGCCGGCCGGGCAGGGGCGGCGGCGCTCTGCGCGATCTTCAGCTCCGGACCACCTTTCGGGGCGGCGTTCTCGGCGTGAGCCGAGGCTGCACCAGTGACAAGGAGGGCAGCAGCAACGAGACTGCGCATGAAAAGCGTTCCTTGACCTGACAGAATGGTCATCAGCGGGGCGACCGATCGGCTTGCGACATGCGCGGTGTGTCTCCGGTCTTCGTGTCCGTTTCAGGCTCGATCGCCGCGCGGCTGAACTGCGTTCGCACGCGGCCCTGGAAGGCGATCGTGCGCCCGCTATCCGAAACCTGGACGCCCTCGGCTTCGATCGTGCCGTTCTGGGTCGTGATCTTCACAGGGTCACGCGAGACGACCGTGCCGCCCTTGATGTCGACGGAGGCCGAACGCAGCAGCACCTCTTCGCCGCGGCTGGTCGTGATGCGGATGTCCTGCGACAGGTCGAGGAGCTCCTTGGCCGTGTCGAAAAGGGCCGAGGCGGAGACGAGGGTCGCGGATGTGCCTGCGGCGTCCGTTGCGAGTTTCGCGTTCACGTCCTTCAGCTCGATCACGCCAGGCTTTCGCACATCCTGGAATGCAGCCTTCGCGGTCACTTCGTAGGGCCGGCTGTCCTTGCGGAAGCCCGTGAGCCGCGGGTTCTCCATGGCGATCTTCGTGCCGGACAGGGAAACCGTCCCCAGCGACAGCCCCGCAATGTCGCCGAACGGCTTGAACATCGTCGCGGCGACCAGAAGCGCGCCCGCGACCAGCGTACCCGCAGGGATGACGATTTTGAGGAGCCTGACGCGCAGGGAGTGCCGCTGCGCCTTGGCATAGGCGCCGCCGCGACCAGGGCCGTGGCGACCGTCGCGTCTGAGCGCCGGCAGATAGCCAGTCACGGGCAAGTCCGAACGTCGAGGTGGAGCCTCATTCCCTGCCCGCCTGCGATGGCGAAGTTATGGCCGCAGACCGTCTGTCTGCGCTCGTTGAGGAACGGCCGTCAACTCTCGGGCGTTTTCTCAGCTGTGCGCGAAGATATCCGTCTCCGCCCAGCCCAGGAGATCGAGCTTCGCGCGGGTTGCAAGGAATGCGAAGCAACTTTGAGCGATCTCACTTCGGTTCTCGCGCTCCAGCATCGTGTCGAGACGCCCCTTCAACGCATGCAGGTGCAGCACGTCCGATGCTGCGTATTCGATCTGCGCGGGGCTGAGCTCGGCCGATGCCCAGTCTGAGGATTGCTGCGCCTTCGACAGGTCGATGCCGATGAGCTCGCGCGTCAGGTCCTTCAGACCGTGTCGGTCCGTATAGGTGCGCACGAGCTTCGAGGCGATCTTGGTGCAATAGACGGGGCTCGGCATGACGCCCAGCCGATGCCACAGGACCGCGAGGTCGAAGCGCGCGAAGTGGAAGACCTTGAGAACGGACGAGTCCGCCAGAACCCGGATCAGCACCGCGGGCAGCGGTCCGTCTTTCAGGATCTGGACTACGTCGGCGTCACCGTCTCCGCGCGAGATCTGCACGACGCAGAGCCGATCACGGTGAGGGTTCAGGCCGAGCGTCTCCGTGTCTATGGCGATCGAGGTGCCCGGCGCATAATCGGCCGGAAGATCGCCCCGGTGGAACCGGATGGTCATGGGATGAAGCTGGCGGAAGAGGAATCGTGCCCGCTTCTATCGCATGACCCGCGGCCGGGGAACCGGCTCGCCGAGTGGGCAGTCGGTCAGGCGGCGATTCAGGACTGCCGCGCGACGACCCGATCCTTGATCCCCTCATAGATGTTCGAGGGGAGAACCTTCTTGCGCAGAAGCTCGTCCTTACCCTTGTAGGGCCGGCCCTTGATGATGGCCTCTGCCCGTACGGCCCCGATGCCCGGGAGGACATCGAGCTCTTCCTTTGAAGCGTGATTGATGTCGACGAGCGGCGTCTTGGCCGCGGGTTGAGCGGTCGTTGCAGCGGGAGGCGGGGCCGCCGGTCGCGCCATGGGGGCAGTGCCCGTCTGCGGGGTCTGCGCCAGCACCGGACCGGCTGCGAGCGCCGCGAAGAGGCCGAGGGCGGCAAAGCTGATCTTCGTCATCACATCTCTCCTGTTCGTCTCGACTAGCCTAGGAACCGCCGGCGTGGCCGTGGCTCCGGTTCCTCGTCCGCGCCAGGATCATCCGGGGGATGAGACACGGGGAATACGACCGGAGCAGGACCAGGCGCCCCGACGAGGATGGGACTGGGCCGTTTCGCCGGCTCGGCCTGCACAGGTTGTTCTGCGAGGGCCAAAGAGGCTGTTGTCGAACGCCCGGGAAGCGCCGCGACCTCGCCGCGCGTCTCGGGCGCGGCCTCCGCCGGGACGGCCGCGGCCGGGACGTCGGGGAAAGCGGGAGGTTCGGCCGCCGGCGCGGGTTCGACACCGGCGGACGGGGTAGCCTCGACCGGCGCTGTCGCGACCTCGTGCGGCACTGAGATCTCGGCCGGCGGCGGCAAGGTCGCGATTGGCTCGGGTTCGGGTGGAGGCTCGGGTTCGGCAAAAAGCTGCTGGGTGTCCCGATCGGTCGGACTTCCGAGGGCCTCGGGCGGCGTGTCCCAAACGAATGCGTCGAGACGCCCACTCACCGGGGACACGGGCGCCCAGGTCTCGGACACGATTCCGTCCGCGATCCAGGCGTTGTCTCGGGGCGCATGCGTGGCTCGGGCGAGCCATTCCCTGACACGGCCCGTGGCACCTTCGGCCTGCTCGATCTCGGCCATGGCAAGGCAGACCCGCATGGTGGGCCGCTCTTCCACGAGCGGACGGAGCGCGTCCCGGGCGCGAGGCAGATCGCGGGCGTCGATCGCTGCCCTGGCAATTGCAAACCGGGCTTCCGGAGCCCAGCTCGAGAGCCGCGCGAGCGTCTCGGCCCGGCGCAGCCGGTCCATGGCGGAATCGCCTAGCCTAAGATTGAGATAGGCTGCGGCAAGGTCTGGATGCGGAAGCTGCCGCCATGCCGTCTCGATGACCTTTGCGCCGCGCCGAAGGTCGCCCTTGCGCGACAGCTGCCGTGCAGCGAGCGCCGCCGCGGGAACGAGGTCCGGCGCGAGCCGCAACGCCTCAAGGGCAGCGTCGAGCGCACGATCGGGCTCGTGCGCTTCCTTGGCGAGGGCATCCGCCGCGTGCAACACGGCACGCTGTCGGCGAGCAGTCGCGCGATCAACGAGCCCGAGCGAGGCACGGCGCTCGACGCTGCGGAGGGCTGCGGCCCAGTCGCCGTCGGCCGAATACGCTTCCAGCACGGCTTCGTTCGCCCACCCGGCCGCCGGGGCAAGGCGCGCTGCCTCCTCGGCGAAGGAGCGGGCGGACGCGGCGTCTCCATTGCGTCGCGCCTCAACGAAGAGCCCGCGCAAGCCGAGAACGCGCGTATCAGGGAGTTCGGCCATGTCGCGGAAGGTCGCCTCCGCGGCCTCCCTGTTGCCGGCCGCCTGTGCGGCTTGCGCCTTCAGGAGCAGAGCCAGGGGTTCATGGCCGAGGAGCCGCTCCGCCTCGTTCGCGTAGCGACGGGCCGTCGTGACGTCGCCCGCCCCGACAGCGATGATGCCGCGGGACAGCGCGGTGAGGCCGCGCTCGCGTTTCCGGCGTCGTGAGCCCTGGCCGATCCGCTGCGGCGTACGGAGCAGGTACTGAATGACCATCCAGACAAAGGACAGAAGCATCGCCAGCACCACGATCGCGACCACGCCGATGGCGAGAGATGTGGTGTATTCGCGGCCGGCCCACGTGAACGAGATCGTCTCGGGGTTATCCGCTAGCCAGACTG
This sequence comes from uncultured Enterovirga sp., assembly GCA_964251455.1. Taxonomy (GTDB): domain Bacteria; phylum Pseudomonadota; class Alphaproteobacteria; order Rhizobiales; family Beijerinckiaceae; genus Enterovirga. Next base: position 10,703 of record CAXUKK010000004.1, on the reverse strand, counting down.
CCCCGGTCGCCGCGACCGCGAAGAGGGCGAGGTAAAGGAGAACGCGCCACATGCGAGGTGATCCTGGTCAGCGGGTTGGCGGCGCGTCGAGCGCTGCCAGCGAGTCGGCCCCGAGCGCCTGGGCTGCGTTGTCCGCCGCGATGCGCGCCTTGAGACGGGTGCCCCACTCTGCCGAAATGCGCTTGGGCGCATCCGGGAGCGAGTCCCAGGCGGCCGCCGCTTCCGAAAGGGCGCCGCGGGCCAATGCCGATTCGATGCGCTGAACGAGGCCGGGCACGTCGCGGCCGCTGCCATCCCCGACCGCCCGCACGGTGACGATCTTGTCGGCAACCCGCAGCAGGCGGTCCGTGATCGAACCAGTCGGCCCTTCTGGCTCGGCCGTGATCTTCTCTGCGAGGGGCTTGAACTCGGCCGCGAGCGCCGCAGCGCTCGGCGCCGCTTGCGCCGAGGAGGTGCGAAGCGGATCGAGTGCCGGGCCGGCAGCACCAAGCCGCTCGAGCGCGGTGAGGCCAGGGCCGAGGGGAAGGCCGGCGCGGAGGTACTGGCCGATCTGCCCGGCGACGATGGCGCGCAGTCCAGCCTGAAGCAGCGTGGGTGGGAGCTTTGCTACCTCGGCCGAAATCTTCGCGACCGCTTCCGTGTTCGTTTGCAGCCGCTGTGTGAGCCCGGTCGCGGTGGCCTGCACGGCGCCCAGGGTGGCCGTTGTCGCGCGCTGGCGCTCCTCGGCCTGATTCTGGGCGTTCTGGATCGACGCGCGGAGCTCGTCGATTGCAGCGGCAGGTGCCGCCTGCTCGATCCGACCTTCCAGGGCGTCGAGCCGCGTTCGGAGCCGGTCGAGACCCTGACCTAGAGACGGATCCGGCGGCGGGGGTGGTACCGCTCCGGAAACTGGAACTGGACGGTTTGCAAGCTCCGCGACTTGGGTCTGGCTTGCTTCTGCCGCCCCGCGGGCTGCATTCACGCCTTCGGAGAGGCTGCGCGCCTGGGTCTCGAGGACGCCGATGCGTCGCTCCAATGCCTCGTTCGCGGGCTGCGGGACACTGGAGGCTTGAGCCGCCGGGCGCGGCCGCGTCTCCAGCGCCGCGAGCCGGCTCTCGTAGTCGGCCGGCGGCTGGCGCCAGTAGGTGTCGGCACCGACCGCGAAGGCGGCCCCGATCACGCCGCTTGCGAGGCTGGCGGCAATCAGGCCGCCCATGCCGCGCTTCTCCGGAGGCGGTTGTCTGGCGGAGATGGGCGGAACCGAACCGCCAAATGTGGACGAGCCAGGTCCGTCCTCCGTGGGAGACGCGGTCGACGCCGGAGTGGCCTCATCCGTCGGAGTGACCTCGTCCGGAGTCGGCAGAACGGCTGGCGTGTCGGTGTGAACTCCGCTCGCTTCCGCCGGATGGCCATCTAGGCCGGTGGCAGCAATCGGCTCGATGGCCGTCTGCACTTCAGGCGCACTCTCGTCTGCGGGGCCCGGCTCTGCGGCCCCTTCCGACGAGGACGTGAAATCTGCCTTCGGCAGATCGATCACGGGCGGTTCGCGGCGGTAGGGATCGCTGGGGCGTGATCCCGGCTCTCGGTCCGTCATCGTGGGCAGAGTTCCAATGCTGTCCGCCAATCGAAGCTTGGCAACTTAGTTCCGTCCTTAGCACCCCGATTGTGGCAGCCGCGAGCCCGGTTACGGCATGGTTTCCGGAAGCAGACCGACCAGCGATGCCTCGTCCGGCCTGGGTGCGATCCGAACCTCCAGCTCGACCAGGCCGTCCAACCCCTCCGCGACATCGGGCGAGAGACAGAGATGGAGGGTCCCGGCCAGCGCCTCGCTTAGTCCTGCCGTCCGCGCCAGCTGCGCGAAGGTGGCAGCGCTCCGCCGGGAGAAGTGCAAGGCGGCGTCGACCTGCCCGGCGCTCAGGGCCGATCGAAGGCCCGGCGGCAGAGCCGTCGCGGGAGCGGCCTGGTAGCACTCCCAGGTCCTGAGGGCGTAGCCGGCGGCGACGAGCGATGCGGCTGGTTCCGCCTTTCGGTCCCGCCCCGCGGCATGGAGCAGGCGGGCGCCGATCGGGATGGCCTGCCGGACGAGCTCGACGAGCGCCAAGCCGTCGCCACCCGCTTGCCTGACCTCTTTGAACCCCGCGTCGCGGGCCGCCGCGGCCGTTCGAATCCCGACGGCGAGCATCGGCATAATGCCGAAGCGGGCGCGCTCGGCCGCGACCGGGCCGACGGCGTTGGCGCTGGTGAGGAGGATGACATCGAAGTCATCGTGCGGCGCGGGCTTGCCGGTCGGGACGATCTCCAAAACAGGCGCCAGGATCGCCTCGTGACCCAGTTCGGCGAGGCGCCGCGCGGTCGCGGCAGCCTGGTCTCGCGGGCGAGTGACCAGGACGCGCATCGGGTCAGGCCGGCAACATCCCGGCCGGGAGCCGGGCCTTGATCTCGTGGCCGGCATCCCGCCCGATCCGCGCGGCATCGCCGACCGGACCGTCGGCGGTGATCTCGACGCAGTCCGTCCCATCAGGCCGCAGGACGAGGCCGCGGAAGCCGATATTCCGGACCTCGACGCGCGCATGCCCGGCGATGGGCGTGCGACAGGACCCGTCGAGCACCGCAAGGAATGCGCGCTCAAGGATCAGGGCGGCCTCCGTCTCGGGATGGCTGAGCCGGGCAAGGATGTCCCTCAGGTCGCCGTCGTCCGATCGGGCCGTGATCGCGATCGCGCCCTGCCCGACGGCCGGCAGCATCTCGTCGATCGAGAAGATCCGGGTGGCGTGCGCTTCCATGTCGAGCCGCCTCAGGCCTGCAAGGGCCAGGAGGGTCGCGCCGGCTTCGCCGCGTTCGATCTTCTTCAGCCGGGTCCCGACATTGCCCCGAAGCAAACCGATTTTCAGGTCGGGCCGTGCCCGCAGGACGAGCGCCTGTCGGCGGGGCGAGGCAGTGCCCACGACGGTTCCCGGCGGAAGCGCCGCAAGGCTGTCTGCGACGGGCGAGATGAAGACGTCACGGACGTCCTCGCGCGGCAGATACGCCCCGATGACGATGCCGTCCGGCAGGAAGGTCGGCAGGTCCTTCGCGGAATGCACGGCGAGGTCGATGCGGCCATCCAGGAGGGCGGCGTCGAGTTCCTTCGTGAACAGGCCCTTTCCCCCGGCCTCCGCGAGCGCGCGGTCCTGGATCACGTCGCCCGTTGTGGTGAAATGCTGGAGTCTCAGCCGGTCGGGATCGCATGCGAGCGCCGCGGTGAGCCGCGTCTGGGTTTCCTCGGCCTGGGCCAAGGCAAGCGGCGATGCGCGCGTGCCGATGACGAAGGAGCGGGTCTCGGACAATATGATCCTCCCAGCGCCGCTTTGCCTCGTGCGGCAGCCGCCGTTATAGCGTGTGACGCGGCTTGCGCGAGGCGCATGTCGCCGATCCCTGTCAGGACAGAACGCTGCCGATGCTTGTTCTCGGGCTCGAGACGACGTGCGACGAGACGGCCGCCGCTGTGGTGTCCCTCGGGGCCGACGGCCGCGGCGTGATCCTGTCGAACGAGGTTTTCAGCCAGATCGCGCAGCATTCCCCCTACGGGGGCGTCGTTCCGGAGATCGCGGCGCGGGCGCATGTGGAGGTCATCGACCGGCTGACCGCCCGGGCCTTGTCGAGCGCCGGTGTCGGTTTCAACGCGCTCGACGGAATTGCGGCCGCGGCGGGCCCGGGCCTGATCGGCGGCGTGCTCGTGGGATTGACGACAGCCAAGACGCTCGCCCTCGTCAGCCAGAAGCCGTTCATCGCCGTGAACCACCTTGAGGGGCATGCCCTCACGCCGCGGCTGACTGACGGGGTTGCGTTCCCGTACCTGTTATTCCTGGCCTCCGGCGGGCACACGCAACTCGTAGCGGTGCGCGGGGTCGGCGAGTACCTCCGCCTTGGCACCACGGTTGACGACGCGATGGGCGAGGCCTTCGACAAGGTCGCGAAGCTCCTGGGCCTCCCGTATCCCGGCGGCCCACAGGTCGAGCGCGAAGCCGCGAAGGGGAACCCGGAGCGGTTCACGTTGCCGCGGCCGATGCTAGGGCGGCCGAATCCGGACTTCTCGCTCTCCGGTCTGAAAACGGCTCTCAGGCTGGAAGCGGAGCGCGTCGTACCGCTTAGCGCCACCGACGTCGCGGATCTCTGCGCCTCCTTCCAGGCGGCCGTCGTCGACGTGGTGGTGGACCGCACACGGGTCGGCCTGAAGAAATTTCGTGAGGAGGTCGGGCACCCGACCGCGCTTGTCGCAGCGGGCGGCGTCGCGGCGAATGGGGCGATCCGGCGCGCCCTCTCCCGCCTTGCGGGCGAGGCAGGCCTGAAGCTCGTCGCGCCCCCACTCGATCTTTGCGGAGATAACGGCGCCATGATCGCCTGGGCCGGGATCGAGCGGCTGCGCCTCGGGTTGACGGACGACATGACGGCGCCCGCGCGCGCGCGTTGGCCGCTCGGCAGCCCTGACCCCGCGCCCGTTTCCGTCTAGCACTTTCCCGTGGACGCCATCCGGACGGTCGGAGTCATCGGAGGCGGCGCCTGGGGCACCGCCTTGGCCAATGCCGTCGCGTCCTCCGGAAAGGCTGTCGCGCTCTGGATGCGGGATCCCGAGGCAGCGGCGGAGGCCGAGCTGTCCCGGAGCAACGGGCGCTACCTGCCAGGCGTGCGTCTGCTCGATGCGATCGGCGTCACGTCGAATCCACAGACGCTCGCCGGGGCCGAGACCGTGCTCCTCGTCGTGCCGACGCAGGGGATCCGGGCAGCACTCGAGAGCTTCGCCGGGATGCTTCCGGACACAACGCCGCTCGTCGTGTGCGCCAAGGGGATCGAGCGCGGCTCGAACCTGTTTCCGAGCGAGATCGTCCGTGAGTTGCGCCCGGCGGCGCCGATCGCGGCCCTGTCCGGTCCGAGCTTCGCGGCGGACGTGGCGCGGGGACTTCCGACCGCGGTAGCGCTCGCCTCGTCGGACGATGACCTCGCGCGTCAGCTTGCGACGGACCTCTCCGGACCTGCGCTCCGGGTTTATCACGGGACGGATGTTCGCGGCGTGGAGATCGGTGGCGCGGCGAAGAACGTGCTCGCCATCGCGGTCGGCATCGTGGAGGGCCGCCGGCTCGGCGAAAGCGCGAAGGCCGCAGCGACGGCACGTGGCTTCGCCGAACTTCTGCGCTTCGCGGGAGCCTACGGCGGCCGGCCGGCGACCCTGATGGGGCTCTCAGGCCTGGGCGACCTCGTCTTGACCTGCGGCTCGGCGCAGTCGCGCAACTTCTCGCTCGGTCTGCGAATCGGGGCGGGCACGCCGGCCGGCGAGGCGGGAGCAGGCAAGCTCGCGGAAGGCGCCTTTACGGCGGATGCACTCGTCGATCTCGCGCGCCGGCGGAATGTCGAGATGCCGATCGCCGAGGCCGTTGCGGCCGTGCTGAGTGGAACCCGCACGGTGGACGAGGCCGTCGAAAGCTTGATGACGCGGCCCCTCAAGGCCGAATAACCCCGTCGCCGGATTACGGAGCGAACTCATGGCGCACTGGCTCTTCAAGTCCGAGCCATCGGCCTGGTCCTGGGATGATCAGGTCGCAGCCGGCGAGGCAGGCACCGCCTGGACTGGAGTCCGCAACCACCTTGCCAAAAAACACCTGCAGCGCATGATGCTGGGCGATCTTGGCTTCTTCTACCACTCGAACGAGGGAAAAGCCGTCGTCGGGATCGTCCAGGTGGTCCGCGGATATTATCCGGACCATACGGACCCGACCGGCCGATTCGGCATGGTGGATCTAAAAGCCGTCAGGCCGCTACGCGAGCCCGTGACGCTCGAGGCGATCAAGGCGAAGCCCGAACTCGCCGATATGGCGCTCATCAAGAATTCGCGCCTCTCCGTCCAACCCGTGACGGCGGAGGAATGGCGCGTCGTCAGCACGATGGGCGGGCTTTAGCCCGCCCAATGACCTGCCTTACTGGCTGGCGCCCCGTGCCGCTCCGCGCCGGGACGGCTGCGACGCATAAGCGCTCGGCGCCTGAGGGCCGGTTTCGAAGCCGAAGCAGTGAAGCGAGAGACCCTTCGTGTTCCCGGCCTTGGCCAGCGCCTCGCAATCGTTGCGGTGCGCTTCGAGCTGGAAGCAGCCGTAGGAAGCATTCGGGTTCGGCATCGTCCGCCCTGCCTCGTCGGTCGCGAGACACGAGGCCTTCGCCTGCGGACGAACGGGTTGGGCGCCGGCGTCGCCCGCAAGGGCGGGCATCGCCGCACTCATGAGCAGGGCACAGATCGCACCGGCGAATTTGAACTCTCTGGACATTCCATTCTCCTACATATGCACAAGCTGGGCGATCAGGGCGCCGACATCCGCCAGAACGGCAAGACCGACGGCGACGGGGAGGATTGCCAGCAGACACGCATGCACTCCGCGCCGCGGGTGCTTCAGGGGCGGGCGGTAATGTTGCGCAAACCGCGCTACCGGCCGGCCGGTAGCGCGGGGCAGGGGCCTCTCCAGCTTTCCCAGCCGGGCTGTGACCCACGTTCCGCTCCAACCCACGCCACGATCGTGTTCTCCAAAACAAACGATCCGTATCGTTTGCATGCTTGATGTGGATCGTCGGCGCGTTATGGTCAAGTGGGTAGGGACAGACCGATGAGCAGGAGCCTGACTGGCCCACGATCTCGGGTTTCGGCCGGAGCGGTGCGCAGCACCGAGGCGCACGAGGCCATTCTGGCTGCCGGCCGCGAGGTGCTGCGGGAGCGGGGTTACGGCGGGTTCACCATCGAGGCCGTCGCCCGCGCCGCCAAGGCCTCAAAGCCGACCATCTACCGCTGGTGGCCGAACAAGGCTGCGCTCATTCACGAGCTGTATGTGCGGGAGGCGGCTGAGGAGCTGAGCGTTCCCGATCTGGGCTCGGTCGAGGCGGAGCTCGTTGAGCTGACGCGCCGGACCTGGGCCATGTGGCGGAAGCCCGGCAATGGCTGTGCCGTCCGGGGGCTAATCTCCGAGGCTCAGACGAACGGGGAGGCACTGCGGCAGCTCTGCGACGAGTTCTTGCCCACCCAGCGTCAACGAACGGAAGCGATCCTGTTTCGGGCAGAGGCCCGGGGCGAGATACCGCCCGGCGCAGATGCGGACGCCGTCTTCGGCATCTACAAGGGTTTCACCTGGTACCGTCTCCTGACGGGTGGAATTGCCGAGGCGGACGAGCCATCGATCGGGCCCGTGATGCGGCTCATCGTCAAGGGTCTTCAGGGGACAGGCGCGGTGCCACCGGCGGCTTCCCCTCTCGGACGCCCTCCGTCCAGTCACGCCAGATCAGGACCAGCGCGGCCATGATCGCAGGACCGAGGAACAACCCGAGCAGTCCCCAGGTCTCCACGCCGCCGAGGATGCCGAGCAGGACCCACAGGAAGGGTAACTTCGTGGCGCCGCCGATGAGGACCGGCCGTACGAAATGGTCCGCCACGAAAACCAACACAAAGCCGAATGCGACCACCACAACCGCTGATGTGACGGATCCGGCCGACACCAAGAGGAGCCCGACCACGCAGAAGACGGACGGCGCGGCGAACGGAATCATGGCCGCAATGGCCGTCGCAGCTCCGAAGAGCGTCGGGTGCGGCACGCCGGCCAGCAGATAGGCGGCCCACATCAGCACGCCTTCGCCGAGACCCACGAGCACAAGCCCGTCCACGGTGCCATGAATGGAGGCGATCGCCTGTCGACCGATCCGCTCGCCATGCCGGCCGAAGGCGCGGTTGCTCCCGGCCAGCATCTGTTCGCCGACGCGATCTCCGTCCCGATAGAGGAAGAAAAGTGCAAGCAGCGTGAAGCCGAAGATGACGCTGCGGTGGACGAGTTGGCCCCCGAGCTGACGGGTGTAGCCGTACAGGGAGGCGTGGTTCAGCCGGCCGAGGAATTCGGAATATCCAGCAGGATCGGCCAGGTTCTCGCCCCACCAGGCCACCGCCTGTCCGCCCATCAAGGGCAGGGCGCCTAACCAGGCGGGCACCGCGATCCCGTGCTGGCGCGCCTCTTCGACCATTGCGTAAATGACTCGCCCTTCGCGCGCGAGCTGGAGACCGGCGAGCCCCAAGGGCACGAGCACCAGGAGGGCGACGGCCGCCGTGAACAGCGCGGGAAGCAGGATGTTGTGCCGGCCCGGTGGGAACTGTCGGCAGGCGCGGCGATAGAGCGGCCAGGTTGCGACCGCGAGGATCGCGGCCCAGACCAGCGCAGGCAGGAATGCCTTGAGGGTCCACAACCCTAGGAGAACGAGCGCGAGTGCGAGGAGCAGCCGCGCTCGGCTATGAAACCGCGGCTCCCCGGCCGGGATACCAGGGTGCGGCGCGGCGTCATCGATGATCATGGTCGCTCCAAACGAACCGCGGCGGCCGGCGAACCTGCCTGAAGCCCCGCGTTGCGGCAACGCGCAAACCTGCGGCAAGCATCCCGGTGCAATCCTATGTATGGGCTCTGATCGAAGCCGCGGCCGGAGCCGCTGGGAGACCGACAATGCAGGAACGCCGCCCCGTCATGCTCGCCATCCTGGACGGCTGGGGCTGGCGCACCGAACGTGCGGACAACGCCATTCTGCAGGCTCGGACACCTACCTTTGACCGGCTCTGGGGCGAGGGGCCGCATGCGTTTCTCCGCACATCGAGCGGCGACGTCGGACTGCCCGAAGGGCAGATGGGGAATTCAGAGGTCGGCCATCTCAATATTGGCGCAGGCCGCATCGTCATGCAGGACCTGCCGCGCATCGGTCGCGCCATCGACGACGGCAGCCTCGCCACGAACTCCGTGCTGCACAGCTTCGTCGACAGGCTGAGGGTGAGCGGTGGTGCCTGCCACCTCACGGGACTCGTTTCGCCGGGAGGCGTTCACTCGCATCAGGAGCATGCAGTGGCTTTGGCGGGCCTCGTCGCCAAGGCCGGCATCAAGGTCTTCGTGCATGCCTGGACGGACGGGCGCGATACGCCGCCGCGCTCCGGCGCGGACGACCTTGTACGGCTCGGCGGCGCCCTTCCTGCCGGCGCCGTGCTCGCGACCGTGTCGGGTCGCTACTTCGCCATGGACCGGGACAAGCGCTGGGATCGGGTCGGCAAGGCCTATGCCGTGATCGCCGAGGCGGACGGCCCACGGGCGAGCGACGCTGCCTCCCTGATGCGGGACAGCTACGCCAACGACGTGACGGACGAGTTCGTCCCGCCCACTGTCATCGGCAACTATGCGGGCATGAAGGACGGTGACGGCATTCTGTCGTTCAACTTCCGGTCCGACCGCGTGCGCGAGATCATGGCGGCGCTGCTCGATCCCGGTTTCGACGGTTTCCCGCGAAAGCGGGTGATCATGTTCGCGGCCGCCGCCGCAATGACGCAATACTCCGCCAATCTCGACCGTTTCCTGACGACGCTGTTTCCGTCCCAGGACTTGAAGAACGTGCTTGGGGCGGTCGTCGCAGCGGCCGGACG
>CAXUKK010000004.1:0-1266 GCA_964251455.1 uncultured Enterovirga sp. | reverse complement strand
GTCCTGAACTTCGCCAACGCCGACATGGTCGGCCACACGGGCGACCTCGCGGCGGCGATCAAGGCGGTGGAGGCGGTCGATGCCGGGCTCGGTCGCATCCTGGAGGCGGTGACGTCCGCGGGCGGTGCGCTCCTCGTCACGGCCGACCATGGGAATGCCGAACTCATGCGCGATCCGGTCACAGGCGGCCCGCATACGGCGCACACGACAAATCCGGTGCCCGTGATGCTTGCGGGCGTGCAAGGGGCGAGGCTGCATGACGGACGCCTGGCCGATCTCGCGCCGACGCTCCTGCACCTGATGCGGATCGAGCAGCCGCCGGAGATGACCGGCAACTCGCTTCTGGACTGAGGAGAAAGCCTCCCGTTCGCCTCAGCCGGCCACCCTCTGTCAACCCTGCCGAGGCTTGGCCGGATCGTTCGGGACCGGACGACGTTCTGGCTGGCGCACGAGGGAGGACAGACGCGGATATGGCCCAGGGTTTCTCGTCGGACAGCCGCGGTGCCGTAGAGGCGAGCGCGCCCACGCTGAACGGCAATGCCGTCATGATCGCAGTCGGCGTGGTGGCCGCGCTCTATTTCGGCCGGGAGGTCTTCATCCCGATTGCCGGTGCGGTCCTGCTCAGCTTCGTGCTCGCCATTCCGGTGCGACTTCTGCAGGGCTGGGGCTTCGGCCGGCGTGGATCCGTCGCGGTCGTCGTCGTGCTCGCTTTCGGTGCGATGCTGTCGCTCGGCGCAATCCTGGCATCGCAGCTGACGCACCTCGCGGGCGATCTGCCGCGCTATCAGTGGACCATTCGGGACAAGATCTCGTCGCTGAAGGAAACCGCGGGCGGCCACGGTCCGCTCGGGCGTGTCGCCGACATGCTGCAGGATCTGTCCCACGAGATGAAGCTGCCGGCGCGGCCGAAGCCCGGGGAGGAGCCGGCCACGCTCGACAAGACGGTCCCTGAGCGACCTGTCAGGGTCGAGGTGGTGGATGCGGCGACAAGCCCGCTGGAGAGCATCAGAAACTTCGTCGGTCCCTTGGTGCATCCACTCGGGACCTTCTCGCTCGTGGCGATCTTCGTCGTCTTCATCCTGCTGCAGAAGAACGATCTCAGAAACCGGCTGATCAGGCTTGCGGGCTCGCACGACCTGCAGCGCACGACGGCGGCCATGAACGAGGCGGCGGTCAGGCTCAGCCGATTCTTCCTCACGCAGGTGACGCTGAACGCCTGCTTCGGCGTGGTGGTGGGGCTTGCCTTGTGGGTCATCGGCGTGCCGA
>CAXUKK010000003.1:0-24477 GCA_964251455.1 uncultured Enterovirga sp. | reverse complement strand
AACATCTACCGGTATCATCGCGCACACTCGGGCCCGCCTTCATGATCTCTCAGGGGTTTCGGGCGAGCGTCGTCTCAACCAGGAGAGGATGCATGACTCCATCTACAAACTGCCAAGGCTGCCGCGACGGCGAACCTCTCGGCCTGGACTTCACCATGGCATTTCACCCGATCGTCGACATAACGGCAGGGCGCGTCTGGGGTTACGAGGCCCTTGTGCGCGGAGCTCACGGCGAGGGCGCCGGCCACATCCTCGGCCAGGTCACGGACACCAACCGCTACAAGTTCGACCAGGCCTGCAGGGTAAAGGCGATCGAGTTGGCGGGCCGGCTTTTCCCGGACGACGGCACGCGGCTCTCGATCAATTTCATGCCGAACGCCGTCTACGAGCCGCGCGCCTGCATCCGCGCCTCGCTCGAGGCAGCCGAGCGCGCCGGGTTCGAACGCACCCGCATCATGTTCGAGTTCACCGAGAACGAGCGCATGTCGGACGTGGATCACGTGAAGAACATCATCGCGGCTTATCGCAAGATCGGCTTCACGACGGCACTTGACGATTTCGGCGCGGGCTATGCCGGGCTGCAACTCCTCGCCGCCTTCCAGCCCGACCTGATCAAGATCGACATGGACCTCGTGCGCAATATCACGACCACGCCGGCCAAGCAGGCGATCGTGGCGGGTATCGTCCACATCGCTCGCGCCCTCGACATCACGGTTCTGGCGGAGGGGGTCGAGACCGAGGCCGAATTGGTGATGCTGAAGGCGGCCGGTATCAGCTTGCTGCAAGGCTTCTACTTCGCGAAGCCGATGGTGGAACGTTTGCCGCCGATCCGCGGTGACGCTTACGCGACCCGCCTGAGCGCCTGACTGCCGATTGCGGACCCCAGAGAATCCCCGATCTCTCGCGCACCCGTGCCAGCCGTGGAGGTCGAGACATCCAGCCGCAGGGCTCTGAAAATCAGGCGGCTGCGGTGCTTCTATGCCCAACACGGGCGGGCGCCACGACGACGCGGTTGCGGCCACCCGCCTTCGCTCGGTAGAGTGCCTGATCCGCCGCCTCAACGAGCTGATCAGGTCCCGGCGAACCCAATTTCCGTTGGGCCGCCGTAACGGTCGCCACCCCGATGCTCACCGTCACGACTCCGGCAGGCACGTTACCCTCGTGTCGCAAGGCAAGCGCCTGGATGGCCACGCGCACACGCTCTGCGAGTATCTCCGCACCCGAGCCGTCCGTCGAGGGAAGCACCAGGACGATCTCCTCCCCGCCGTAACGCGCTACGATATCGCCGGGGCGGCGGGCCTGAGCGGCAACCGCTCCGGCCACCACTCGTAGGCACTCGTCCCCGGCTTGATGCCCATATGCGTCGTTGAAGACCTTGAAACGGTCGACGTCGACCAGAACTAGCGAGAGCGGCGCACCGGCTCGATCCGTGCGCCTCCACTCGTTCGCGAACCCCTCGTCAAAGCCTCGACGGTTCGTGAGGCCTGTCAGCCCGTCTGTGCGAGCCAGTCCCATCAGCTTGAGTTCGAGCGCCTTACGCTCGCTGATGTCCCGCGTAACCGCGACGACCCCGTCAGGAACTCCGGTCCGGGGATCCCGGGCAACGTGCACGGAGCTCTCCAGCCAGAGCTCGCGGCCATCCGCATGGAAGGTACGATACTCGACGACGGCCTCGTCCGCCTCACCCTGCCGAAGCTTCCGCAGGAGTTCGCGGACGCGCTTCTGGTCCTCGGGATAGATCGCATCGAAGACCGGTCGGCCCTCGAGTTCATCGGGCGCACGACCAAGCACCTTACGCGAAGCGGGAGAAACGTAGTTTCGGCAGCCTTGGCGGTCCACTCGCGTCACCATGTCCGACGAGTTCTCGGCGAGGAGGCGAAAGCGTTCCTCGCTTTCGACAAGCGCGCTTTCGCTCCGATCTCGCTGACGCGCCTGATCGGCCAGTCGCAGCCCGGCGAGTGCGACGAGCAGGATCAGGAAAGAGACGCCCACGCCGCGAAGCTTTGATTGCGTGTACCATTGCGCAAGGGCGTCATCCTTTGCCATGGCGACCAGCAGAAGGAGTGGGTACCTGCTCGTGCGTTGGAAGGCACTGAGCCGCTCCACGCCATCGACCGAGGAGGTATACCGCGCGTTGCCCGTGCGCGAGATTGCGGCGGCCTTGATCGCCGGGCTCGAGGCGAAGCTGCGGCCGATGAGACCAACGTCGGACGGAGAGCGGACCATCAGGATCCCGTCACCCCGGAACAGCGCGATGGTACCGTTCGGTCCCACGTCGAAAGTGCGGTAGAAGTCCAAGAAGTACGACACGTCCACCGCGGCCGCCGCGACCCCGGCAAACGTACCGTCCGGGCGTTGCAACCGTCGAGAAACGGTCATGATCCACTGTCCGGAACGGTCGGCGATTGGTTCGCCGACGTAGGGTCCGAGGTCAGGGGAGGACGCATGTCGGCGAAAGAAGGTCCTGTCGGCAATGCTCGCGAGTTCGACCGAGCCGGACGAGGACCGGGCCGACCATCTGCCCTCGTCGTCATAGACGTATAATCCCTGCAACCGGGGCAGGTCTCGGACCTGGGCGGCCAGGTGCCTGTTGAGGCGCTCGATTGCTGCCGGGGTGAGTTCCTCGTTCTCCAGCCGCTCAACGATGCCCCCGAGCACGCCGTCCGCCATCTCGACGGTGTCCTCCGCATGCTGTGCGAGGGATTGAGCCAGGTTCTGCGTGTGCGCCTCGCTTTCAGCCAGGTCAGCGTTGTAGGCGAGGTACTCGCGCCAGACCTCGACACCGGCAAGGGCAAGGCAGACGAACGCGACGAAGGCAGCGGCTGCTAGCGGCAGGGATCGGCGAGCCCCCGAGCCGGGGTCGCATCTGGCGTGCAAACGTCCAGTATTGCCCGTGCGAACCATCCACAACCGTCCCACCTTCATGTGAAGGCGGGGCTAACGAGAGAGGTAAGCTCGTTCGCATCATCGCGACCGGGAAGGATCGGGCAAGCAACCGCGATCCGGTGCTCTGGCTTGAACGCGCGACGGTTGAGCTCGGCCCCCGTGGGCAGAGCGGCACATTCCGACTCCCACCCTCAGAGGAACTCGACCCCGAGATCGGCGCCGTTCTGCCATCGGACTTGGGCGCGTCGTCGCTCACCTGTGCGCGTGAAAAGGAGTTCGAACTGGTCCGGAGGGGAGGACAGCCCGTCCAGGCGCAGGCGCGCTCCCGTTGAGGACAAGTTGCGGATGGTACATTCTGTCGTCGACAACAGATCACTTGTGACGATCAAACCTCGCATCAGCACCCGGTGACGGGGCGCGCGACGGCGCTCTTGGTCTCGTGCCGAGCCCTCGTCGCTGCGCCGCTCCGGCGCGGGCACGTTCTCCGTCGGCATTACGGGAGACGTGGGGTCGGCGAGGGTGTACGGGCCCGGCCCGTCAGCCGCTTCGACCTCGGCAACGCGGAACGGAGACTTCGACGCCTTGGCGGACGCAAGGGCCGCCTCTGCCATGTTCAGCACCTGCGCGACGTGGGTTCCGTGGCCCGGGTAGAGGGACGCCCCAAGGGTCGCTCCCATCGTGAGACTGGTCCGGTCGAAGCGAAGTTGGAACGAGAGGCCGCTCGACAGAACCTGGCACATGGCCGTGAGCCCGTCGAAATCGAGGCTGCCGCTATCCATGAGGCAGATCAGGCGGTCGCCCTCGTACCTCGCACACACATCGGCGCCGCGGGCGGCCTTGAGGAGCCGCGCCGCCATTTCCTTGATAGCCCGATCGCCGGCGACACGGCCCAGGCGTTCGTTGATCGTCTGCGTGCCGACCATGTCCACGAGGATGACCGCGTATGCGCCCCCGCAAGCCTCCGCGTCAGCATGGACCGCCTCGAGCCGAGCATCCATGAACTCGCGCGTGTAGAGCCCGGTCATGTGGTCGCGCGAGGTCTCCCGTTTGAGACGAACGATCTCGTCCCGCTGAGTACGCTCTTCAGTTCTCGTCTGGACCGAGTCTCGAATGGCCCGAAGCAACTCGGCGATGGTCAAGTTGTGCTTAGGCAGAAAGTCGCTGACGCCGCTTCTAAACGCTTTTACGACGGTCGTGTCACGGCCCTCGCCGGTCAACATGACGACGGGAGGCGGGTCTGCCAGACTCCCTCTTATTTGCGCGTTGATGACGATCCCGTTTTCTCCGCCGAGATTGTAGTCGAGCAAGACGCAGTCGATCTCCCGCGACTTCAGCAGGGCGATCAGTTCGGCGCCGCTTTCGGCCGGAAATGCCTGGACGCCTGCGGTTTCCAGGAGGCGGCACACATAGGCGCGGAAGAATGCGTCGTCATCGACGACGGCAACGAGGAACGATCTGCGTACATTGTCTTCCATGGCTGAGCTCACCGCCCTGTTCCTCCGACGCGCGCTGCGCTTTCGACCCCCAACGTCGCGAGATCCAATTCCGACAGACGGCGAACAACGCGGTCACGGCTGGTCCGGCAACGCTCCAGCAGAAGGTCGGAATCCGGTCCCGGGGCGATGACCTCCATCTCTCGGCAATCCTGCGCGAAACCCACAAAGCCAAGCAGTTCGGCCGATGGGGCGACAGCGTGGGCCTCGCGGGCCGCTACCGTGTGGTCGCCGCCACTCGCATCCGATCGGAACTTCGCGGTGAGCTCGGTCGCATATCTCCGCAGCATGTCAGGAAGCTTGTCCGCATCCATCACGGCGCAGAGATCCGCGAACTTCGCCTCGTCGAAGAAGGGATCGGATGCTGTCGCGCTCGCGGTCCGCGTAGGGCTCGGGGGAAGACAGCGTTCGATCGTGGCGTAGAGCTCGTCTCGCTTGAATGGCTTTCCGATGTGACCGTTCATGCCGGCCTCGCCGAACTCCGCGATCTGATGGGGGAGCACGTTGGCCGTCATGGCGATGATCGTCACTCGGTTGGCAGGCTCCTTAAGGGCACGGATACGTCGCGTCGCCGTGATCCCGTCCATCCCGGGCATCTGGACGTCCATGAGGACCACATCGTAGCGCCTGCTCTGAACTGCGCTGATCGCGTCGGACCCGTTGTCGACCACGTCGACCGTGTGTCCAACGAGCTCCAAGACCGCCCGAGCAATCCCCTGATTGATCTCCATGTCCTCGACCAGAAGGATATGGGCGGGACGGAGGTGAACTCCGGAACGTTCAGGCGCCGGCGAGCTTGCGGGTGCCTCGGCTACGTCGAAGCTGATGGTGAACCAAAAGGTCGAGCCCTGCCCGAGCGTGCTCTCGACACCGATCTCGCCCCCCATCAGCTCGACCAGCTGCTTCGAGATCGCGAGACCTAGCCCCGTTCCCCCGAACCGCCGCTCGATCGAACTATCCACTTGCGAGAAGCGTCGGAACAGGCGCGAGCGCTTGTCTTCGGGGATGCCGATGCCGGTATCCGATACGGCGAACCGCAAGAGGCACCGGCCGTCATCGTTCGAGAGCGATGACACGGCCAGCTTGACGGTGCCCGTTTGAGTGAATTTGACGGCATTGTTGAGGAGGTTGAGCAGTATCTGCCGCAGACGGTCCGGGTCTCCGGACAGCGTCCCCGGGACCATCGGATCGAGTTCGACATCAACCTTCAGGCTTTCTCCCCGGACCCCGCCCTGGATGATCGACATCGTGTTGTCGACCATCTGGTGCAGCGAAAACGGCTGGCGCTCGAGCACGATCCGGCCGGCCTCGATGACCGAGAAGTCCAGGATGTCATTGACCACGGAGAGGAGCGCTTGGCCCGCCGACTTGATCCGTTCCGCGCTCCTGCGCGCCTCAGCGTTGAGATCGCGGTCGTCGAGCAGGAGACCCGTATAGCCCAGAACTCCGTTCAGCGGCGTCCGGATCTCGTGGCTCATGGTCGCGAGGAAGTCAGTCTTTGCCAGGTTCGCCGCTTCCGCGGCTTGCATTGCCGTCTGCAGTTCCTTCGACTGCTGCTCGCGGTCCGTCATCGCCCGTGCACGCTCGCGGGAGCTGCGTGCGAGGATCGTCAGCGTCACGACGAGAAGCGCCACTGTGAAGAGGGCGATCGTCGCCTCCAGCCAGGCGGCGCGCTTCCAAGGGGCTAGCACCTCGTCCTGCGACAAGGCAGCCGAGACCAGCAGGGGGTAGCGCTGAAGCTTGCGGTAGCTGATGATGCGCGGCACGCCGTCTGTAGCCGGTGCCGCCCATACGCGTCCGATTGGTTGCCGATCTGCCAGCTGCACGATAGGGCCGGAGGAATAGTCGCGCTCGAGCAGGGCTGGGTCGAACGGCTGGCGGGCGAGAAGCGTCCCGCCCTTGAAGAGCGTGAATGAGCCGCCTTCACCCACCTCCAGCGCCGCGTAGTAGGAACGGAATGCGTCGAGGTCCAAGGCCGCCATGATGATGCCGGCGAATGCGCCATCCTCGTTCGTGAACCTCCTAACGAGCGGGATGACCCACTTTCCGGTGCCCCGGCCCTTGATTGCGCGGCTGATATACAGGCCCGCGCCCGGCCGGTCCCGCTGCACCGTGAAGTATTCGCGATCCTCTATTGCGAAATTGGCGGGTATCGGCGCAGAGCTGAACGTCGTTTTGCCTTGAGCGTCCGTCACGATGATGGCCGTCAAATCCGGCGACACTTCGGCTCGATCACTCAGGGCACGCTGGATCAAAGACGCACGCTCCGAAACAGGCCCGTCCCGGAGAAGCACCACCATCGTCCGCAGATAGGAATCGACCGACTCGATCGTCCGCTCCGCATGCTCGTCCAGCGATCGTGCGAGATTGTCGGCTGTTGTTTCTGCGGCCGTTACGGCAGCGCCGTATTTCTGGTTCAGGTCGAGGCCGACCAGCGCTGGAAGTGCAATGACGATAAGGCCTGCCAGGGTGAGCAGGCCCCAGCTGGAATCCAGCTTGCCGCGGATGCGCAATGTTTGCCTTCGGCCTTGAGCGCTCGTGCGTATTCCGCCGTAACGCGCAGATTGTATGTGGGGGCCGTGTCCCGAAGTCGAAGGCCTGAGACGCGACCCCACCATCCGGACCATGCCTCGCGCCACTTAAGTTTCACCTAAATAATCGATGAGCAATCGGGCGGTATCACTGCTGCAGGTTTGGCGGTGTCGATCTTCCGGCCGCTTACGGCGCTCCGATCGAGTCGACCGTCGTCTGTCGAGCTTAGGCCTTTGGAGGTGGACGACTTTCGGAGCCGGGCTGGGAAGTCACCGCTGGCAAAGCCGTTGCGCAGCTTCGACGGTGTTCGCCAGCCGGTACGCACGTGCTCGCTGAGCCTTGTGCCAGTCTGCCGTCTGCCGTGGCCGCGCCCTTAGTCGAGCATGCCACGCAGCAGCCTTCTCCCGCGTCTGCGCATCCGGCCCGAGCTGTCACCTGCACAACATTCGAGCAGTGCTCATCGGGTGGAAAGGCACGACGGTAACCTTCCAGTGATGTGCTCTGCTTAGCGTCCGACGGGCCGGCGGAGGCCTCCCCGGCCAGGGGGCGATGGTGAACCCGCAGGACTTCATAGCATTCCACAATGCATCGAAGCAGAACGGCGTCATCATGTCGTTCAGCGGGGACGTGTCAGAGAAGGTGCTATTCTCGCTGGGCGAGGTCCTGAAGTTCAGGATGACCCAGGGCGACACGGACGCCTCCGTCGCGAAGCGGGTCTTCTCCGTCTTCGTCGAGCAGGCCCAGAACATCATCCGCTACTCCGCGGACCGGGTCGCGGAAGGGGCTTCGACCGGCAACGGCGTCAGCTCGGGCATGATCGTCGTCGGTGTGGAGAAGGAACGCTTCTTCGTCGCCTGCGGAAACGAGATCCCCAAAGCCCAGGTCGATCCGTTGCGCGAGCGGCTGTCACGTATCGCCGGCATGAACCCGGACGAGCTCAAGGCCTATTACCGCGAGAAGATCAGGCAACCGGTCGACGAGGGCAGCCTCGGCGGCAGCGTCGGGCTGATCGAGATCGCGCGACGCGCCAGCGCGCCGGTCGAGTTCGAATTCCGGGATCTCGGCCCGGACCGCAGCTTCTTCTGCCTCAAAGCGTATATCTGACAGGCCGCCGCCATGGACCGCATCTCCATCGCCGGGACGGAACGGACCCCGGAGGTCGATTTCGACTTCGCGGAGGGTCGTCTGACGCTCACCGGTGAATCCTATCCGGAGGACGCCGCGGCCTTCTTCGGCCCGCTGCATCACAGCCTGGCCTCCTTTCTCGAGACCGGGGAGGGCGCCCCGCTCACCTTCGAGCTCGCGCTGACCTACTTCAACAGCTCCAGCGCGAAAGCGCTGATGAACATGTTCATGCTTCTGGAAGACGGCGCGGATGCGGGAGCAAAGGTCGAGATCCGATGGCTCTACGCCGCGGGTGACGACACGATCCAGGAAGCCGGCGAGGATTTCGCCGCCGACTTCCAGAACGCGCGCTTCGAACTGATTGAGCAGCCATGACCCGCCAGGCGACACGCAACCAGCCCTTGCTTGCGGCCACGCAATCGCAGCCCAAGTCGCGCTTCAGCCTCTACGCAACCGAAGAAGCGGTGCTGGAAAAGTCGGAGGTGATGCTCAGCCGGCTCTCGGAGGTGGCGGGCGGCGTCCAGGACCTCGCCGAGGCGTATCGCAGGAGCTACCGCGAGCAGCGCCAGCTCGTCCGGATGAGCGACCGCATGCAATCCGACCTGCAGAGCGCCGTCCAGCGCCTCGCCGAGCAGGCGCGCGAGCTTCAGGACCTCAACGTCAAGCTCTCGACCGAGATCGAGCATCGGGTCGGGCTCGAATCCGAGCTGCGCCGAATCGCCGACACGGACGTGCTGACGGGCGCCCTGTCACGCCGCCGCTTCATCGAACTCGCCGAATCCGAGTGGGCACGGCAGAAGGAGACGGGGTCTTCCGCTTGCATGCTGATGCTGGACCTCGATCGGTTCAAGCGGATCAACGACCTGCATGGTCACGCAGCGGGCGACCGGGCGCTGGCGAGTTTTGGGGCGGCATGCCGATCCGAGCTTCGGGCTCTCGACCTGATCGGCCGGCTCGGCGGCGAGGAATTTGCCGTCATCCTGCCGGATACCACCCTCGATGTCGGCCGTGAGACGGCCGAGAAGCTGCGGGCGGCAATCGCGGCGATCCCGATCCGGACTGACAAGGGCACGTTGTCCCTGTCGGCAAGCGTCGGCGTCGCGGCCGGGAAAGCCGGCGAGACGATCGAGGACACGATGTCCCGCGCCGATCACGCCCTCTACCAGGCAAAAAGCTCCGGTCGGAACCGTGTGCAGGTCTACACCCCGGAACTGCTGGATCGGGAGATCGCCGCGTGAGCGCGGAACTCGCGCCTGCCGAGGGCCGGCGCGCTCGTTCCGGTTCGCTGAGAGGTGGAGGTCCGTCGCGATTCGAGGACGGCCTGACCGGCATCGGGATCCTGCCGACGGCCGAGGCCAGCGCGGTGATGAACCCGGGAGCTCTGCGCGGCGCGGCGCAGGGACGGGATCTCGACAGCCTGGCGCACACGCTGTTCCTCCGGATCTACCCGGTGATCGGGGCTGTGCTCCTCATCACCCAATGTGCCATCGCATTCATCAACTACTCCGACACGACCCGCATCCGGACCGAGCAGGCGCAGGCCCTCGCGCATCTGGCGGCGGCGGCGATCGCGAAACCCGGATGGGCCAGCGACCCGGCGACGGAGCGCACGCTGCAAGCCGTGGCGAGCGAACCCGGCGTTCGCCGCGCTGTCCTGCGCGACAGAAGCGGCCGTGTCCTTGCGGCCGCGGGCGAAGAGGTCGGTCCCCGGTCCCTTGGCATCCTGTCGGTCTCCGCCGAGATTGCGCCCGCACAGAACGACACCCAGGGCGGCACGCTCCTGCTGACGGTCTCGGGCGAGAACCTCCGCAGCTTCGCGCAGCAGCAGGCGCTCATTACGGTCGGCAACATCCTCGTCCTGATGCTCGCCTTCGTGGTGACGCTGCAGCTCAATGTTCGACGGCACGTGCTCGCGCCCCTGCAGCGGCTGCTGGCCGCCATGGGTCAGGTCGAGCGCAAGACGTGGACGCTCGTCGACCCCGCGGGAAGCTTCCGGCCTTCGAACGAGATCGACTCGGTCTGCCTCGCCTTCAACCGCATGGTCGACGGATTGCAATCCGGCGACGAAGCGAAGGGCCTGCTGGCGAGGCTCGAGGAGGCCCACGGCCAGCTCGAATCCGCCAATCGGCTCGTCATGGAAAGCATCGGCTATGCTCGTCGCCTCCAGACCTCGACGTTGCCGGCTGCCGACGCATTGCGCGACAGCGGCCTCGATGTCGCCGTCCTGTGGGAGCCGCTCCACCTCGTCGGAGGCGATTATTACTGGATGGAGGAGCTCGAGGACGTCTCCGTCCTGATCGTCGCCGATTGCACCGGCCATGGCGTGCCTGGCGCGTTCATCACGCTGATCGTCGCGATGGCGCTCGACCAGATCCTGCACCACGACAAACTTCGCTCGCCTTCGGCGATCCTCTCCGCCTTGGACAAGCTCGTGCGGGCCCGGCTGCGCCAGGACGGGCGCGGCGCGACCTCCGATGACGGGCTCGATTGCGGCATCTGCATCTGGAAGCGCGAGACGCGTGAGCTGGTCTTCTCCGGTGCGGGGCTGTCGCTGATCCATCTCCAGGACGGGGACGCAGTGCGTGTGCGCGGCAGCCGGCGCGGCATCGGCTTCGCGCGTCACGATGGCAGCACGCCGGTTTTCGACGAAGTCGCGCTCCCGGTCGCCGCGGACACGTGCGTGTACGTCATGACGGACGGCGTGACGGACCAGATGGGCGGCACCGAGGGAGGGAAACGGAAACTGCTCGGTTACAAGGGGCTCGGCGAGATCCTCCTCCGTCATCGCGACAAGTCGCTCTCCGGGCAGCTGGACGCCCTCAGGACGGAGCTTGCAGCCTACCGCGGGAAGCAAGAGGCGCGGGACGATATGACGGTGATCGCGTTCAGACCGCTGGAACCTCGCCGCTTGCCGCCGTCCGCCATGCCCCCGGCGTAGGGCTGCTTCCCGGTCCCTGTCTTCCGCCCATGCGTGGAAGCCGTCACTGGGGTCACGCCGCGCTGCTTGCTGCTGCCCGTCGCGGCTCTGGATGCCAAGGCGCTGGCGACCGTCTCGGCCCGGGCGGCGTCGATCATCGCCCAGGCGATTTTCGCTGCCGTCCAATCCCTTGACGCAAGGCGAGGCACGACCGGGCGAGAGCCGCCATCATGGTACGAACCCCGCGTCGTCGTTCAGCTCGCCGACAAGCGCGCCGGCGAAGACGGGGAGGAACGGGCGCGCGATCGCGGCGACGAAGCCCGGCTTCCCGGCCGCGACGACCGCCTGCTCGCGGCCATAGATGTCGATCACGCGCCCGAGCGCGTCACCCGCCTCCACCGTGTCTCCGGCTGCGCAGGCCGGCTCGAAGAAGCCGCCGGTGGGCGAGAAGATGAGGTCGCACGAGCCGATCACGCGATAACGCGGCTGCCGCACGTCGCCGCCCGGCACGATCCCCATCGCGCGGGCGATGCCTTCGATCGCGGCCGCGAAGCCCTCGATATGCTCGTCGGGCATCGCGCCGCCACCGCCGTACTCGATGATGACGGCCGGCACGCCCTGTTTAGTCACATTCGTGAACATCGCGCCCGCGAGCCAGGGATCCTGCGCCTTCCAGACGATCGGCGTGGCGGCGCTGCGGGCGTAGCGCTCCGACATCTGAGACGCCTCCGATCCGTCGTCCCAGAACAGGGCATAGAATGGCACCACGGCCTCGACCCCACCGGAATGCAGGTCGACGACGGCATCGGCGGTCGCTAGTGCGGTCTCCATCAGCCGATGCGCCATCTGCCGGGTGACGCTGCCCGCCGGGTCGCCGGGAAAGAGCCGGTTCATGTTCTCGCCGTCCTCGGGCGAGTGGCGGGTCTGCGCCCGGAAGGCGAGTGGATTCGCGGCAAGGATCGCGACGATCGAGCCCGACATGGCGCCGAGGTCGAGCCGGCGCAGCAGGCGAGCGAGGGCAAGCGTTCCGCCGACCTCGCCGCCATGGATCGCCGCTTGTACCCATAGCGTCGGGCCTGGCGCCGAGCCGCAGGCCACCATGACGGGAGTGGAGACCGGCATTCCACCCACATGGAGGGCGAGCATGAGCTCGCCCTCTGTCACGCGGCCCGGCTCGAAGGAGGCAGTTCCGACGGAGGTCGGACGCGTGCGATCCCCGCACACGTCAGGCATCCCGCGGATCCAGCCCGATATGGACGAGCGTTTCGCCCGGTCCGATGATCGGACCCCCGTTGATGGCGAGCACGATCCCGCCCTGGGGCGCGCGGGCGTCAACGGTGGGCTCACCCCAGACGTCGAAGTAGCGGCCGAGGAGCGCTCCCTTCTCGATGCGGTCGCCGCAACTGACGGCCTTCTCGAAAAGGCCGCCGTCGGACGCCGTGACCCATAGAAAGTTGGAGAAAAAAAACATCGGGCCTGGGGCCCGTACCTCCCCCGGCAGCATGTCGAGGGATCGAGCGACGTTCCGCATCCGCTCCGCGGCATCCTTGACCGACTCGGCCGTGAAGGCGGGACCTTTGCCCCCGCACTCGACAATGAGGCTCGCGATGCCGACGTGCGCGGCCGCCATCATGGCGGAGCCGGCCAGGATCGTATCGGGCGCCGGCAGGGTGTCGCGGTACCCGAATGCCCGGGCCATGCGTTCCGACACCTCGCCGACCGGGCCGGAGATCTGCGGAAAAAGGGCCCAGCGAACGTCTGGCGTGATGGCCGTGTGGAAGTCCACTAGCGCGGTCGCGAAGCGTTCCATCTCCGCGAAGATGACGGCGGCCATCTGTTGCGTCGCGACCCCCGCCAGATCACCCGGGAACTGGCGGTTCATGTCGCCGCCGTTGAAGATCTCGAACGGGCTCGTGCGCCGGTTCGACTGGAAGGCCGGCACGTTCACGACCGGGATGGCGACGACCGTTCCCTTCAGCTCCGCGGGATCGAGGCCTCGCAGGAACTCGTGGATGATGTAGGTCCCGCAATACTCGTTGCCGTGCACGCAGCCGTGCAGCCAGAGTACCGGGCCGTCGGCCGCGCCCTGAACGATGACGATCGGAACCTCGACGGGAGAGCCGTCGGGCAGGGAGCCGACCGGGAGCGAGCCGATCGTGCGGCCAGGGCCGGACGACTTGGCGGAGCCTATGAAGATGTCGCGCGCCACGGTTCAGCTCCTGCTCGGGTTCAGGCCGATATGGATGAGGACGTCGCCCTGCGGGATGATCGGGCCCGGGTTGATGGCGAGCACGATCCCGGGAGCCGGCGCCGTCGCGGTTCCGTCCTCGTCCCCCCAGACGTCGTAATAGGTGCCGATGGTCTGGCCTTCCGTGATCGTGTCCCCGCATGTCACGGCCGGGACGAAGAGGCCGCCGCGCGGCGCCGTCGCCCAATGGAAGTTCGAGAAGGTTCTCAGCGGCGGATACTTCGTCACCTCACCCGGCAGGATGCCGATCGCACGCGCGACGTTGCGGAGCCGCTCGGCGACGTCGAGCACGGTCTCGCGCGTGAAGGCCGGGCCGAGGCCACCCGCCTCGACGAGGTGCCCCGGAATGCCCTCGCGCCCGGCAGCCATCAGGGCAGAGTTGTAGAGGGTGTCCGGCGGCGTCGGCAACGTGTCCTCGTAGCCGAACGCCATTGCCATGATACGGCTTATCCGGCTGACCTCCCCGCCATGATCCGGATACAGCGCCCATCGCGTGTCGGCCGTGTAGGCCGTGTGAAAGTCTAGAAAATGGGTCGCGTTCTTCTTCAGCTCCGTGAAGACCGCATAGGCCATCTGCTCCGTCATTCCGGCGTTCGGGCTGCCCGGGAAGCAGCGGTTCATGTCCGTGTTGTTGAAGATCTCGAACGGGCTCGAGCGCTGGCGCGACCGGAATGCCGTGATGTTGAGAGCGGGCAGCGCGATGATCCCGCCCTTCATGGCCTCGGGATCCAGCGAGCGGACGAACTCGTGGATGTTGTAGGTCCCGCAATACTCGTTCCCGTGCACGCAGGCGTGCATCCACAGGACGGGGCCGCTCTCCTTGCCGCGCACGATAATCACGGGCGTCTCGATCGGGCTGCCGTCGGGCATAGCGCCAATCTTCAGGACGCCGTTCACGCGCCCGGGACCTGTCGCCGAGGCAGTGCCGACCGTCATCGTTTCCATGTTCTACTCCCTAGGCCGATCGAAGAGGGTTGCGGTCACACCCGCATTGCGGTGCGCAATCCGACGAGGCGCTCGACGAGCAGGCCGAACGCAATCACGAGCGCGATCTGGATGGACGTGATGGCGGCGACGACCGGCGAGCTTTCCCACTGGATGAAGGAGAAGATCTCGATTGGAAGCGTCGTCATGCCCGGGCCGGACAGGAACAGCGCGATGTCCACGTCACCGAAGGACACGATGAAGGCGAAGATCATCGCGGACAGGATGCCCGGCGCGACGAGCGGCACCGTGACCTCGACGAGAACACGCAGGCGGGTAGCGCCGAGCGTGTACGCCGCCGCCTCCAGGTCCGGATCGACGCTCTCGAGGCTTGCGATGATGCCCGCGACGGTGAACGGCAGGCAGATCAGGACGTGCCCGATGATGAGGGCCGCGATCTCCGGGATCGGGATTCGGGTCAGAAGCAGAAGGAGCGACAGGCTGATCAGGATGTGTGGAACCATCATCGGCAGCATCGCGAAGGACTGCCCTGTCTGGCGCCTGCGTCCGAGGTAACGGACGATCCCGTAGGCCGTGATGAAGCCGATGGCCGTCGCGGCCGCGGCCGCGATCGCCGCGAGCCAGAGGCTGAAGGTAAGCGCGCCCGTGAAGTTGTCGGCCGCGAAGAACTCCCGGTACCAGCGCAAGCTCACCTGCGACCACGCGTAGGTGTCGCTCAGCGTGGGACTGAAGGAGGCCGAGACCACGACGGCGATCGGCATCAGCAGGAACACGTAGAGTGCCGTGACGAGGAGGCCGAGCCCGAAACGGCCTGCGCGGGTCAGCTCGATCCGGGGTCGCCGGATCGGGGTTGCGAATGCCGAGAGGGGGAGGATCTCGGTATCAGCCGGCACGTTGCGAACGCCCGAAATAGAGGAACAGCACGATGAGCTGGCAGGCGACCAGGATGACGGCTGCGGCGGCGCCGAGCGGCCAGTTGTAGGTCGACATCACGAGCTCGTAGACGGTCTGCCCGATCATCGCGACCTTGCGGCCGCCAAGCAGGGCTGGGGTCACGACGGAGCCGGCCGTCAGGGTGAAGACGAGCGCTGCGCCCATGACCAAGCCCGGCCGGCTTAGGGGAAGGGTGACCTCGAAGAAGGCGCGCAGCGGCTTCGCGCCGAGCGTACCAGCAGCCGGCACGAGCTGCGGATCCTGTCCAGCCAGCGCCGAGAAAATCGGGAAGACCATGTACGGGATCATGAAATGCACGAGCGCGACGATAACGGTCGGCTCACTCCCGAGGAGCGACACCGGGTTTGTCACGAGCCCAAGCGCGACGAGGGTGCGGTTCACAAGCCCGTTCTGCCCGAGCAGCACGATCCAGCCGTAGGTCCGGGCGATGACGCCGAGCATCAGGGGCGCGACGACGAGGAAGATCAGGAGGCCGCGCCAGGCAGCGCTGACCCGCGTGAGCTGAAAGGCGATCGCGTAGGCCAGCACGGCCGTGACGGCGGTCACGATGGCGGCGATCCGGAAGGTGTCGAAGATGATCGCGCGGTAGAACGGGTCGAAGGCGAGCCGGCCGTAATTCTCCAGTGTCGGAACGGACGTGTAGAGTTCCTTCGGCGAATACTGGAGAAAGCTGACCGCCAGGAAGAAGCTGATCGGCGCGATCAGGAACAGGACGTAGAGCAGGCCGAGCGGCGTCAGCAGCGCCGCGGCCAGGCCGTGTGGCCGTGATGCGTCGTCGCGGGTCATCGGCCGGCCGGGATTGCCCGGCTCTCCCGGAACCGGGCCCCGACGGGACGCCCGAGCTCGATCCCGCGGTTGCTCTCGATGCTTGGAACCGAGCAGTGGAACGACTGGCCGTCGGGCGTCGCGAGCTCGAACAGGACACGGTCGCCCTGGAAGACGCGCTTGGCGACGGTGACGTCGCAGGCGCCCGCGGCCCCTCTTTCCGTAATCTCGACGCGTTCGGGCCTCGTCATCAGAATAACGGGCGCACCGGGCACCATCGATGGCCCGACGCTCCGCGCGGCGACGCGCAGCGGGCCGATCCCAACCGTGAGATCGGCCCCGCCCCCCTCGAGGACCGTCCCGTTGAGGAGGCTCGCCTCGCCGATGAACTCGGCCGCGAAGCGCGTTGCCGGACGATCGTAGATCTCCTCCGGCGTTCCGACCTGTTCGATGCGGCCGGCATTCATGAGGATGACCCGATCGGACATCTCGAACGCCTCGTCCTGGTCGTGCGTGACGAAGATCGTCGTTATGCCGAGCCGCTGCTGGATCTCGCGCACCTCGAGCCGCATGCGCTTGCGCAGGAGCGCGTCCAGGTTCGACAGCGGCTCGTCGAGCAGCAGGATCGATGGCTCGATCACGACCGCGCGCGCTAGCGCCACACGCTGGCGCTGCCCGCCTGAAAGCTGGTGTGGGTGCCGATCCTCGACACCCGGCAGGCGCACCAGTTCGAGCACCCGCCTGACCCGCGCCGTTATCTCGGCCTTCGCTACCTTGCGCATGCGCAGGCCGAACGCGACGTTCTCGGCGATCGTCCGGTGCGGGAACAGGGCATAGCTCTGGAACACGAGGCCCATGTCCCGGTACGGCGGCGCAAGCGACGTGATGTCCCGCCCGGCCAGGTAGAGCCTGCCCTGTGTCGGGGTCGTCAGCCCGGCGATGATCTGCAGGGTCGTTGTCTTGCCACAGCCTGACGGGCCAAGAAGGGTCAGGAACTCGCCCCGGCCGACCTCGATGTCGACCGGGCCGAGCGCCGTCGTGCTTCCGTATCGCTTGATGATCGACGCGAGCCGCAGAACAGGCTCGGTGCCAGCCGGCTCCGCCATGGCGATGCGTTCCTTCAACGAGCTCACTTGGCGGCCACGATTTCCTTCGCCCACTTCTCAGCGTTCTGATCGCGATAGGCGAACTGCGCCATGAAGTCGGACTTGCGCTGAAGCTTGCCGAGAAGCTCGAGATCGCTGTCGCTGAACTCGAGCTTCTTCAGGTCTGGCGGCAGGTTCTTCATCGCCTCGATGTTGGTCGGCGGATAGCCGGTCAGCCGGCAAAACTCGATCTGCCGATCCGCTTCGAGCGTCGTGTTCACGAACTTGTCCGCGAGCTCCATCGAGTCGGCCGGGCGGTTGGCGACCAGCGCGGTGTTCCAGATCCAGGACAGCCCGCCCTCCTTCGGGATCCGGAACTCGACCGGGGTGCCTGCCGCCGCGATCTGCTGGATGCGAGCCCCAAAATGCGGACAGAGCAAGACCTCGCCCGCCTCGACGAGCTGCCGCGTATGCTCGACGTTGTTGATGATCTTGCAATCGTTCTTCGCGAACAGATCTTTGAATTTCGTGATTCCGGGCTCGATGTTCTCGGGCGTGTCGCCAAGAATGTCGTTGTTGGCGTAGAAGAGTTCTTCGCCAAGCCAGTTCCAGGCAGGGAACGCGACCTTGCCCTTGTATTCGGGCCTCCAGAGATCCCACCAGGAATTCGCGTCGCCCTTGATCTCCTTGGTGTTCACCAGCAGCCCGTAAGGCGTATGAACCTTGCCGGCGAGGTGGTCGTACTTGAACGACGGGTGGATCTTTGCGAGGTTCGGAATGCGGTCCTGCGACCAAGGCCGGTAGAGGCCCATCGAGCCCAGCTGCTCGGCCTTTGCCTGGCCCGAATGGACGAGGTCCCATTGCGGGCGCCGCTGCTGGGCCATGATGATCGGCTCCATTGCGAGGCCGAGCTTCCAGACGATCTCGACATTGCTGGCCTTGGCGAACGGCTCGGCGAAGGTCTTGCTGACGAAGTCCTTCCAGGACCCGCCCGCCATCATGATGCGGATGTCCTTGGCGGCCCACGCCTCGCGGCCGCCCAGGGCGGATGCGCCAGCGAGAGCGGCAGCGCCCTGTAGAAGATGCCGACGCGAAAGACCCTTCTTGTCCGGACCAGTCATGGCTACTTCCTCGCTGCTGATGAAGTCGATAGCGCCGTCGCGGGCGCGTCTGCCGGGGGGTCGAAGATCGCTTCGAGGTCCGCCGACGCGATGGGGCCTGCCGCACGCCCCGCCCAGTAGGGATCGCCGATGCGGGCCGCCACCGAAGCAGCCTCCTCGCGCAACCATGACGCCATCGTGTGACGCAGGGCGGCATCGGTCGCCCTGATGGGGAAGGAGATCGCGAAGCCGATCGCCTCGCGCTTGTCCGCGCTGTAGACGGCTGCCCCGAGAGCGGCGATGCCCGGTATGGTCGTGCTGATCGTGGCCGCGATCCCGCAGCGGTAGATCGAGTCGAGACTGTCCCGCAATTCACGCTTTGTGACGCCGGCCGGCGGGCCGGCGGCAGCCAGCGCCTCATCTTCCGGCACGCGGGCCAGAAGCGCGCGTCCGATCGCAGTCTCGTAGGCCGGGATGCGCTGGCCGACGGGGTGAACCAGACGCAGCGGGTAGGCTCCGTGCTTCACCCTTAGGACGACCAGGTCGCGACCGGACAAGATCCCGGAATACCCGGCAAATTCAAATTTCGAGACGATGCGATCGACGGTGAGATCGATCAGGTCGAGCAAGGTGTGGCGGGACAGGTAGAGGTCCGCGAGCTCGAGTGCCCGCCGTCCGACCACGTAACCGAGATCGCCGACCTCCCGTTCGATGAGGCCGAACTCGCCCATTGCCTTCATCAGCCGCGAAACGGAGCTCTTCGGCAGGCCGAGATCGCGGCACACCTCCCCGACCCGGAGCACGGGCCGGCTCGGCTCGAAAAGCGCAAGGATCGAGAAGGCGTTCTCAAGAGAACTCAAAGCCGTTCCATATACAGCAACGGGGTTGACACGGATGGTACACACGCACTTTCCTGTCGGTCAAGCGACGTTTTGCAAGGCGAGTGCATGTTTCGGATCGGCATCGACATTGGCGGCACTTTCACCGACTTCGCCGTCTGGCGCCGTGAGAGTGACGGCTACGTCCATGTCGGAAGCCAGAAGCTCCCGACGTCCCGGCCGAAATTCGCGCTAGGGGTGATCCAGGGCCTCGCCGAAGCCGTCGAGCAGCACGGGCTCGGTCCGGACGAACCCATCCTCGTCGTGCACGGCACGACCGTCTCGACGAACGCGATCATCGAGCGATCTGAGCCGCCGATCGCGCTGATTACGACGGCCGGCTATCGCGACCTGCTCAACCTCGCGCGTCTGCGCCTCGACAAGCCGATCGACCTCTTCAATCGGAGGCAGACGCCGATCGTGCCGCGCGAGCGGGTTTTCGAGGTGGCCGAACGCCTCCTGTCGGACGGGTCGATCGACACGCCTCTCGACGAAGCCGGGCTGCTCTCCGCGCTTCGCTCGGCCGTCGAGCGCGGCGCGACCGCGGTCGGGATCTGCTTCCTGCATGCGTACCGGAACCCGGTGCACGAGCGCCGCGCCCTCGAGGTAGCGCGCGCCGCCTATCCGGATCTCGAGATCATGGCGTCACACGAGGTCTGGCCTCAGCAATCGGAATACGAGCGGGCCGTCCTCACGCTGCTGAACGTCTACGTGAAGCGGATGATGGACACTTATCTCGGCGAGATCGACGCGTACCTCGCCGAGAAGCTTCCGAGGGCGAAGCTTTACATCACGAAGTCCAATGGCGGCATCATGTCTGCGGCCGAGGCACGGTCGCTTCCGATCCACACGCTGCTGTCGGGACCGGCCGCAGGCGTGACGGCGGCACAGACGCTCGGCACGCAGCTTGGCCTCGACCGGATCCTCACCCTCGACATGGGCGGCACGTCGACGGACGTCTCGCTCATTGATCGCGGCCGCGCGCTCACGACCGGGCAGGCGGAGGTGGGCGAGTTCCCGCTCCTCATGCCGGTCACGGCCATCGAGGCCATGGGGGCGGGCGGCGGCTCGCTCGTCTGGCTCGATGGCGGCATCCTGAAGGTCGGGCCGCGTAGTGCGGGATCCAAGCCGGGTCCGGCCTGCTACGGAGCGGGCGGAACGCAGCCGACCTTGACCGACGCCTACCTGATCGCCGGCTACCTCTCGCCCAAAGGTCTGCTCGGCGGACGGCTGCCGCTCCGGCGCGAACTCGCGGAGGAGGCGTTCCGCGCCATCGCGGACGCGCTCGGAACTGACGTGGCGGGCGCGGCCGAGAGCGCCGTCCGGATCGCGACGTCGAACATGCTGGCGAAAGTGCTTCCCTTCCTGGCACGCCAGGGGGTCGGGCCGACCGACCTGAGCCTCCTCATCTTCGGCGGCGCCGGAGGCGTGCACGGACCCATCCTGGCGGAGGAGATCGGGATCAAGCGCGTCGTGGTGCCCCGTATTCCGTCCGTCTTCTGTGCCTATGGCTGCCTCGTGTCCGATCTCGTCCATGACGGCGTGCGCACGATCCGCGGCACCGCGGATGACGTCGAAACGATCCGGCGCGCCTTCGACGAGTTGCGGGGTGAGGGCGACGCCTGGCTGGAGCGGCAATCCTTCCCCGGACAGGTCACCGGGGTCGAGCGCATTCACCTGGCCGACATGCGCTACGCCGCCCAATCCTTCACGATCCCGGTTGATGTCGGGACCGCCCTGTCCTCCCCGGATCCCGGGCAGGCCATGGCCGCGTGCTTCCACGCCGAGCACGAGCGGCTGTTCGGGCACGCCAATCACGGTGCTTCGGTGGTTGCGGTGGACGATCTTCGGCTGAAAACTGTCGGTCAGCAGGCGAAACCGGGCTCCGAACCGCTCGGCGCGGCAGCCGGAACTGACGGTCCGCCCAAGGAGCGCCGGGCAATCCGCTATGGGGGACGCGCTTTCGACGACGTTCCGGTCTTCTCGTGGAATGAACTCGCGCCGGGGTGGCAGGCGACGGGGCCCGCCATCATCGAGCAGGACCTCGCCACCATTCTCGTTCCGCCGAGCTACCGCGCGAGCGTCGGCTCGTTCGGCGACCTCGACCTCACGCAGGACTGAACCATGGACGCCGTTCTCACCGAGATCATGAAGAACCGCTTCACGGCGATGGCCGAGGAAGCGGCGACCGTCGGCTACCGCACCGCGCACACCACCTTCGTCAAGCAGACGCAGGACTTCCAGGTCGCGATCGCGAGGCCTTCCGGCGAGTTCTTCGCCTACCCGACCATGACCGGCGTGACGTCCGGAAGCGGGCAATCGATCAAGAGTTTCGTCGACTGCTTCGACCCGGCGGACCTGGCGCCGGGCGACGTCCTGATCTCGAACGATCCCTGCCGCACGGCCCGGCTCGACCCGCACACGATGGACATCCACCTTGCCCGGCCGATCTTCCTCGAGGGCCGGCTCATCGCCTTCGCCTGGTCCTTCGTCCACGCCTCCGACATCGGCGGGGCCGTACCCGGCAGCATCTCGCCCGACCTCTCGGAGATCTACCAAGAAGGCATTCGCATCCGCCCGACGAAGCTCGTTCGAGCAGGCCACCTGAACGAGGATATCGTGAACATCCTCAAGGACAATTCGCGTATCGGGGATGCGGTCTGGGGAGACCTCGAGGCCATGATGGCGGCCATGAAGCTCCTCGACCAGAGAGCCGTCGAGCTCTGCGGCAAGGTCGGTCTCACCACGTTCGAGACGGCGATTGAGGACGTCCTGGCCTATGCCGAGCGCAAGGCCCGTGACGTCATCGGCCGCCTCAAGGACGGCGAGTATACCTTTATCGACTACGTCGAGGGCCGGAACGCCGACGACGCGATCCACATCCATTGCCGCCTGACGATCCGCGGCGAGGAAGCCTCCATCGACTACTCGGGCTCGTCTCCGCAGGTGCATGCCGCATTCAACTTCGCGACCGGGTCGCGCTCGCACCCGTTCCTGTGCCTAGGGCTCACCAACTACATCCAGACGGTCGAGCCTTCGATCCCGATCAACGGCGGCATCCTGCGCCCGATCCATGCCTATGCCCCGCTCGGCACCGTGATGAACGCGGACATGCCGGCTGCAATGGGCAACCGTTGGGTTACGGCCATGCGGGTCTACGACGCCCTCATCGGGTGCCTGAACCAGGCGATCCCGGGCGGCATCGCCGCCTGCGGCGCCGGTCAGGCCGGGATCATCGCGGCATCCTGGACGGACCCCTCGACCGGGCTGAGCCGGGTCGCCGTGGTGGAGCCTTTCTCGGGCGGATCCGGCGGCCGGGTAACGGCAGAGGGCGTGGACGGGACCGACACGATGATCGGCTTCCTGAAGAGCACGCCGATCGAACTCGTCGAGAACGAGACGCCGCTCATCATTCGCCGCCATGAATTGATCGAGGGACGGGTGGGACATGGCCGGTACCGTGGTGGCGCTGGCGTCCGCATCGATATCGAATGCCGTGCTCCGGAAGCAACGATCACGGTCCGTGGGCTCGACCGCTTCCGGATGCAGCCCTGGGGCGTGTTCGGCGGCGGGCCAGGCCATAGCGGCCGGACCGTGCTGAATCCCGACGGCGAGCGACGCGAGCTCGGCCGCATCAAGGTCCTCACGATGCGGGAAGGCGATCTCCTGCGTATGGAGTCCCCGTCCGGAGGCGGCTTCGGCGATCCACGGACCCGAGACCCAGACCTCGTCTACCGCGATGTTCTCGACGGGCTGCTCGACGCCACGGCCGCTGAGCGGGTCTACCTCGTTGCGATCCACGACGGCAGGCTCGATATCGGCGCGACGATGGCCTGGCGCGAACGCGCGAAACTGCCCGCCGCGTCAGGTTGGCAGGTCGCGCACGGCCCCGAGCGAACCCGCTACGAGGCAATCTGGCCGCCCGAGGCCAGCGTCGCGCTCGCGGACGCGGTTCTCGCTCTTCCGGCCGGAGCGCGCCGTCCCGTGCTGGAGTGGTCCAGGCAGACGCTTCAGAGCGAGGGACAGCGCGTGACTGCCGACGTAGCCCGCGCGACCGCCGAAACCCGGGCGCGAGCCCTTGGCGCCTGAACTTCACGTACAGCAGGAACCGAGACGACCTTGAGCAGCATCCGCGACGAAACCCTCGCCATCCTGCAGCGCCTGGGCGTGCCACCGGCCGCGCACACCCCCGGCCTGCCGGCCCGCTCGCCGATCACGGGCGAGACCGTAACGAATGTGCGGGTGACAACGCCGGCGGAGGCGGATGCAGCGATCGGGCGCGCACAGGCCGCATTCGAGGCCTGGCGTCGCGTCCCGGCGCCGCGTCGCGGAGAGCTCGTCCGACTGCTCGGCGAAGAGCTGCGCGCCGCCAAGGCGGATCTCGGCCGCTTGGTCACGCTGGAGGTGGGCAAAATCTCGTCGGAGGGGCTCGGCGAAGTTCAGGAAATGATCGACATCTGCGACTTTGCGGTGGGCCTGTCGCGCCAGCTCTACGGCGTGACGATCGCGACGGAGCGCACCGAGCACCGCATGATGGAGACGTGGCACCCGATCGGCGTTTGCGGCGTCATCTCGGCCTTCAACTTTCCCGTCGCTGTCTGGTCCTGGAACGCGGCGCTGGCGCTCGTCTGCGGCGATCCGGTCGTCTGGAAGCCGTCCGAGAAGACGCCGCTCACCGCGCTCGCGACGGCCGCGATCTTCGCCCGTGCAGCGGAGCGTTTCGGCGGCGTTCCCGACGGCCTGCTCGAGGTGTTGATCGGTGGACCGGAACTCGGCGCCGCGCTCGTCGCGGACAAGCGGGTGCCGGTCGTCTCCGCGACGGGTTCGACCGCCATGGGCCGGAAGGTCGCGCCCGTGCTCGCCGCGCGCTTCGCCCGCGCCATTCTCGAGCTCGGCGGCAACAACGCCGCGATCGTCTGTCCCTCGGCCGATCTCGATCTGACGCTCCGGGCGATCGCCTTCGCGGCTATGGGCACGGCGGGGCAGCGCTGCACGACGCTGCGCCGGCTCATCGTCCACGAGAGCGTCTATGACGGACTCGTTCCGCGCCTCGCCAAGGTCTACGGGGCGGTCAGCATCGGCGACCCACGTGAGGCCGGAACCCTGGTAGGTCCGCTGATCGACGGTTCCGCCTTTGCAGGCATGGAGGCCGCCCTCGAGGAAGCCCGCAGCCTCGGCGCGATCGTCCATGGCGGCGGCCGCGGCGCCGGCATCGGCGGGGACGCCGCGTTCTATGCCCGTCCGGCGCTCGTCGAGATGCCGAGCCAGACCGGCCCGATGCTGCGCGAGACCTTCGCGCCGATCCTCTACGCCGTCCGTTACAGGGACTACGACGACGCCATCCGGCTCCACAACGCGGCGACCGCCGGGCTCTCCTCCTCCATCTTCACGCGCGATCTGCGCGAGGCGGAGCTCTTCACCGCTGCCTCAGGTTCGGATTGTGGCATCGCCAACGTCAATATCGGCCCGTCCGGGGCCGAGATCGGCGGGGCATTCGGCGGCGAGAAGGAGACGGGCGGGGGTCGGGGATCTGGCTCGGATTCCTGGAA
>CAXUKK010000002.1:19664-24499 GCA_964251455.1 uncultured Enterovirga sp. | reverse complement strand
ATCGGCCCGAGATCCCTCGTTTGGTCCGTCTTCGGGAAAGCCTTGATGCCTTCGTAGTGGGCGTGGGCGCTCCCCATCATGCCCTGGCGCCACCAATTGGTGATCACGCCCTGCTGCACCGTCGCTCCGGGGCGGTTGAAGCCGTAGAAGGGGCCGGTCGGCACATCGAGGAAGAACTGGGCCCGATTGTCGGCGAGCCCCTTGCGAAACCCGTCGAAGACCTCGAGCGGCAGGCCGCCGGGATTCGCCTCGGTCTTGACCATCAAGGGCGGGACCGCGCTGACCAGGACAGCCTTTGCGACACGACCTTTCGGCTGCCCGTGCTGCGCGACATAGCGCGCGACCTCGCCGCCGCCGGTCGAGTGGCCGACATGCACGGCGTTGCGCAGGTCGAGATGGTCAGCGACAGCTGCGGCGTCGGCCGCGTAATGGTCCATGTCGTGGCCGAAATCGACCTGGGCGGAGCGGCCGTGCCCACGACGGTCATGGGCGACGACGCGGAAGCCGTTCTGCAGAAAGAACAGCATCTGGGCGTCCCAGTCGTCGGAAGAGAGCGGCCATCCGTGGTGGAATACGATCGGCTGGGCACTCTTCGGGCCCCAGTCCTTGTAGAAGATCTCGGTTCCGTCCGGGGTGGTGATCGTGGCCATGGTCATGGCTCCTGCTTTTTGCCTGAATGGTGACGACGCGCGTCGCGCGAAGGTCTGCGCCCGTGTCGACAGTGTATACCCGCCGCAGCTGCCGTCAGGCGAACGCGGCAGGCGAGGTGCCAGTGGCACCTTGCCGAAATCGGTTCGGCGAACGCCGACGCTCGCAATAGCACTTCGCCTGACCGGCGCGCGCCAGTCACGCGAAGTGGGCGGGATCCGCCTTGCTCAGCGGGGTATCAGCTCGTCGGCCGGCCCGCCAGCATGTGTGCCGCCGTACATATAAGCCTTGTTCCGCTTGACCTTCACGACCCGTTGCGGCTTTCCCTCCGGGATCAGGAGGTCCGCCGGCCCGCCGGCATGAGTTCCGCCGTAGCGATAGGCCTTGTCCACTTTGCGCTTGGCGACCGGCTTAGGCTTGCCCACTGGGATGAGCGCATTCGCCGGGCCGCCAGCATGCGTCCCACCGTAGCGGTATGCAGGGTCGGGTTCGAGGGCGAAGGCTGCCGATGAGGCAAGAAGCAGTGTCACGACGAGTGCGGTGCGTTTCATGTCGAGCTCTCCAGCGGTTCGCCGGTTTGGCGATGATCCGATCGTCGCCGGCTCGGGAGCTTTGGTCTTGCTGCGGAGCACGACGGGTTTCGAGAAATCCCGCTGCGGATCTGTCCGATCGGAATTGTTGTTCCGGCCAGCACCCGATTGCAGATTTGGCGAACGGCCGAGGCGGTCGCGTGGCCGCACGGGCAGACAAACCTCCGTATAGTTTCACGTGCGAACGCCTTCGCGCATAGTCGCCCGGTCAGCGCATCTTGTTCTCGCCGATCCAGTGGAGGTTGCACCTGACACCCACGCGCCAAGTCGACCTCCAACCCCTGGATGCCGCGAGGGCAGAGGCCTGCCACCAGGGGCAAGGGCACAAACTTTCTGGCCGACCCGCCACATGGCAGCCGCTTCCCGCGATGAGCCGTCGGCAGGCACGCCCATGCTCCCTTGGCGGCGGCGCAACCGAGCGGCCGCACCGCAAGGCGCAGCGCCGCTGCGCGGCGGAGCAGGGTTGGAGGTGAGCCGCAATGCGTTCCGGGCGTCGGCAGCCCTCCTGGCCGTCGGAATATTCCTGATCGACGTCCTGACGCCGCTCGAAGGAGCTGTTGCGGTTCTCTACGTCGTGGTCGTGCTTCTCGCGGCGCGAACCGGCCGCGTCATGGAGCTTGTCGCGGCAGCCGTCGCCTGCGTCTTTCTCACGGTCGCCGCCTATTTCGATTCGCACGGGCTTTCGCATGCCGGCTCGGCGAGCCTTCGGGCCGTTGTCAGCTTTGCAGCGATCGTGATCGTCGCACTGCTCGCGGTACAGAACCTGGTTGTGACGGCGTCGTTGCAGGCTCAGGCAAGGCTCCTCGATCTCTCGCACGACATGATCGTCGTGCGTGACCGACGCGGGACGATCATCTTCTGGAACAAGACAGCGGAGGATGTGTACGGCTGGTCTGCGCAGGAGGCTGTCGGCAGGCTTGCCGACGATATCCTTTGCACCCGCTATCCCGCGGACCGCGCTGACACCGAAGCCGAGCTCATGCGGGACGGCCGATGGGATGGCACCTTGGAACAGCGCACGCGCGCTGGAGCCAGGCTGACAGTCGAGAGCCGGTGGGCGCTCCAGAGCGATCGACGTGGTCGTCCCGTCAGGGTTTTGGAGACGCACACGGACGTCACGGAACGGCAAGCCGCGCTCGCTGCACTGGTGCAGAGCGAGCGCCGTTATCGACGGATGTTCGATGCGAGCCGGGTCGGCGTCGCTGAACAGGACTGGTCCGCGGTTGCGGCGGCGTTGGCGTCCCTCAAAACAGACGGTGAGCGGGATGCCGGAGATGATCTGGCCAGCCACGAGGATTTCGTCCGGGACGCCAAGCGACTGGTCAGGATTCGGGACGCGAACGCGGCTCTCCTCAAGATGGTCGGCGTGGACGACCGGACGAAACTGCCGGCGTCGCTTGACCAACTCCTGCCGGACAGCGACACCACCTTTCCTCTCAGCATTGCGGCCTTTGCCCGTGGGGACCCGTTCTTCGAGGGCGAAACCGAGATCAGGAACGCCGCCGGCGACCTCGTGCCGGTGCTGTTCGCCATCACGTTCCCTCGCGAGGCCGACGGCGACGCACTGGTCTTCGTCGTCGACATCACCGAGCGCAGGCAGGCGCAGGACGAGATCCTGGCGGCACAGTCGAACCTGGCGCATGCGGCTCGCGTCGCAACAATGGTCGAGTTCACGGCCTCGATCGCGCACGAGGTGAACCAGCCTTTGATGGCGGTCGTGACAAGCGGCGAGGCCGCCTTGCGATGGCTTCGCCGGCCCGAACCGGATCTTGCCGAGGCGACTATCGCGATAGGGCGCGTTGTCTCCGAAGGTCGTCGGGCGGGCGACATCGTCAGCCGCATTCGGGACTTCCTGAAGAAGTCGCCAGCCTGTCGGGCCCGCTTAGACGTCACGAGCCTAGTGAAAGAGTCCGTTCTTCTGGTGGAGCGCGAAGTCACGCTGTCGGGCGCACGGATCGTCGTTGAACTCACGCCCGGCCTGCCGCCCTTGTACGGAGACCGAGTCCAGCTTCAGCAGGTCCTGGTGAACCTCATATTGAACGCCGCGCAGGCCATGTCGGGCAGCCCGGCACCTCGGATCCTGACTATACGGGCGATGCAGGACACCGACGGGTGCGTCGCGCTAGAGATCGAGGACACCGGACCAGGTCTTCCGGACACCGATCTCGCCCGTGTCTTTCAGCCGTTCTTCACGACCAAGGAGCAGGGGATGGGAATGGGACTGACGATCTCCCGCTCAACGGTGGAAGCCCACGGCGGTCGGTTGACCGTGCACGGATCCCCCGGGACCGGTGCTCGGTTTGTCGTGACCCTGCCCGCAGCAGACCAGGATCCATCCCCATGATCAGGCAGACTGGAAACGGCCCTTCCGGTCCGGTGAAACCGATCAAGCCCTTGATCGTGGTGGTCGACGACGACGAGAGCGTGCGGGAGTCGCTCGGCAGCCTCTTCCGCTCGGTCGACCTCGACCCCCGTCTGTTCGGATCGCCTGCCGAGATGCTGAACGGACATCTCCCGGACGTCCCAGGCTGCATCGTCCTAGACGTCAGGCTTCCCGGCGTTAGCGGACTCGACTTCCAGGGCCAACTCGCCGGCCTCGGCATCGACCTGCCGATCATCTTCATGACGGGTCACGGAGATATCCCCATGACCGTGCGGGCCATGAAGGCAGGCGCTGTCGATTTCATGTCAAAACCGTTCCGAGATCAGGACATGCTCGACGCGGTCATGACGGCGATCGAGAGGGACGCGCGACGCCGCCAGGAAGCCGCGGCACTGGACGCCTTGCGCGGCGAATATCAAACGCTCACGCCGCGCGAGCGCGAGGTCATGGCACACGTCGCCTCCGGCCTGATGAACAAGCAGATCGCGGGCTTCATCGGCCTCAGCGAAATCACCGTGAAGATCCACCGTGGCAACGTCATGCGAAAAATGGCTGTCAGATCGGTCGCCGATTTGGTCCGGAAGGCCGAAGCCCTTGATCTGTCGCGTCCAGCGGCAGGTGTTCGGCAGACTTGAGTATGGTTTCCGTCCGGACAGTCGGGCCCTAGACCTGCAACTTGACCAAACCCGATGCGTTCATCCCGGCCGAGCCTGGAGCGGAGGACTTGTTGATGCCGTCCGTTCCTACCATCGCGATCGTCGACGACGACGAGGGCGTGCGGAGCGCCCTGGCAAGCCTCGTGAGGTCGCTCGGCTATGGGGTCCGCACATATGGATCGGGCGTCGCGTTCCTTCAGGAGACAGGCGCGAAGCCGGACTGCATGATCGCGGACGTGCAAATGCCGGTGATGACGGGCGATCAGTTGCAGCAGGAGCTCATCGCCGGCGGTCACGATTTCCCGATCATCTTCATGACGGCGTTTCCGAGCGAGGCGGTGCGGCATCGTGTGATGGCAGCCGGAGCTTTCTGCTATCTGAGCAAACCCACAGACGGCGATACCATCATCCGTTGCCTTGAGAATGCGCTGGCCGACCGCGCCCTGCACTGAACCCGCACGACCGTGCGGGTAGGCAAGGCGTCCGGCTTGCCCGGAAGAGCGAGCCGAGTGCCCATGCTGTCCTCACGGCTCTTATGACGAGGGCCAGGCTCATGAC
>CAXUKK010000002.1:17671-19564 GCA_964251455.1 uncultured Enterovirga sp. | reverse complement strand
GCGCCGATCCGTCTCGCGCCAGGACTGGATCAAGGGTGCCGTCACGAGCGCGCTTGCATCGAACCCGACGGCATTGGAGAGGGCACCGCAATGATCCCGCAGCTCACACGTCACCTTCGGCTTGCCACCCCGCTCCTGTTGGTCATGCCCGGCATGGCGTGGGCGGGTCCCTGTACGGATAGCATCGACAGGATGCAGGCCCGGCTCGACAGGGCGATCGAGGCGCGCGCGGCAACGGGGCCGTTCGCTCCGGAAGGTACGTTCGCCACGAGGGGATACCAGCCGACACCCACGACCCTGGCGAAGGCCGAGGGCCGGTTCGATGGCTGGACGGGTGGCAGACGCGCCATTGCTGCCCTCGCGAAAGCAAGGGCAGCCGACGGGAAGGGCGATCTTCGGACATGTCGTTCGGCGCTGCGAGCGGCCGAAAGGGCGCTTGAGCTGCCTGCCCGCTGAAGCGGGCAGGCAGGCGACTACGTGCGGCTTCGCAACGCGAGGCCGAACGCCACGAAGGTCCAGCCCTGAACGATCAGGTCGACGGCGAGCGCCGTCCCAAGCAGGACGAGACTGATGGCGGGCCAAGCGGCGACGACCACGGCACCCGCGAGGCAGGTCACGATGCCGCCTCCGACGATCCAACCCCAACCTGCAGCCGGCCGGGCGGATATGCCTGCAGTGATCCGCGACGCGCCGGCCACCATGAGCACGATCCCGAGAAAGGCCGACACCACGAGCGACGTCAGAATGGGATCCATGAAGGCCGTGACGCCGGCAGCGGCGTAGAGCAGCCCGCCGAGAGCCCACACCAGGGCGTGGCTCCTGGGCCTGATCCAGAAGGCGTGACCAACTTGGAGCACGCCCGACACGAACATCACCGCACAGAGCACGAAGACCGACGCAAAGGTCGCGGCCACGATGTCGGCGCAGGCGATCCCGCCGAGCACCAGAAGGGCGGCCCCAAGCGCAACGAACATGCCCCACCGGGAGCGTGCGGCATGCAGGCCGAAGCCGAGGGAGTGAATGGGTGACGTGCTGCTCATGGTGATCTCCCGTCGAAAGATGCGGATGGCCTGCTTTCCATTTCCCGGTCAGGCGGGGACAAAGCCAGGCGAGTTCGCCGGGAACCGGCGCAAGGTCTCCAGGTCGATGTTGAGATGCTGCGCGACAAGCGCGGGCGGCGTGTGAGTCAGCCAATCGGACAGGCTGATCTCCTGGTATTCGCGAGCCCGGAAGGCGGCCA
Source organism: uncultured Enterovirga sp. (assembly GCA_964251455.1). Taxonomy (GTDB): domain Bacteria; phylum Pseudomonadota; class Alphaproteobacteria; order Rhizobiales; family Beijerinckiaceae; genus Enterovirga. The sequence goes on along the minus strand of CAXUKK010000002.1, from coordinate 18,324 downwards.
TGAACACGAGATCCGTCGAGCCAGTATTCTCGACGTAATGCCCGTTGCTTTTCTTGACGAGCCCGATATCCCCGGCGCGAAAGTCAAGCGTCTGTGCCCGAGGACCTGCGCCAAACACAGTCATCCGGGCTTCACCCTTGATGTAGTACTGCCATTCGTCGGCGTTTGGGTGCCAATGCAGCTCCCGCATTCCGCCCGGCTTGATGGTCTGGACCGCGGCCGCGATGGTCTTGGAGAGCTTGAAGTTCCGGCTGTCGGCGAGCCGCAACGTGCCCGATGCATTGGATTTGGACGGCTTCATATCCTGCAACGCGAAGGTGAAAGGCTCGGCCGGAACGCCTCCGGAGGCGACTGCAGCCTGGTCGGCCGCGAGCGGGCCCGGCACCTCGCCCTGGAATATCCAGAGGTCGTCCAACGGGATCTTGCTGAAGGTCTGGGCCGGCACGCCGAAATTCTTGGCCAGGACCTCAGGCGGCGTGTGCGCGAGCCAGTCGGTCAGGAGCAGCGTGTTGAACTCCGACTGGGTGCCGTTGTCGAAGACGAGAACGAACTCGGCGCCGTCCGGCCCCAGGCCCTGGAGCGAATGCGGCATGCCGGCCGGGAAGTACCAGAGGCCGCCCTCGCCCACGTCCTGCACGGAAGCGCGCCCGTCC
>CAXUKK010000002.1:7731-17661 GCA_964251455.1 uncultured Enterovirga sp. | reverse complement strand
GAGGGCCGTGATGCGGCAGGTTCCGTTGGTGACGAGCGCCCACTCGGCCGCAAGGTGCCAGTGCAGTTCCCGGATGCCGCCCGCCGAGAGCCGCATGTTGACGGACGATACGTCCGTCGAGACAGGAAAGTCCTGCGCCGTGACCTGCCGCGCCCAGCCGCCGTTCTGGATGCGCTTGTGGGCGCTGTTGAAGGACGCCCAGAACATCGGCATGTCGCCGACATCGGTGGCGGGTGGGCTTGCGGCACTGGGGAACTGCGATCCGAGCACCGGATTGCGAGGTCCCGGGTCGGTCAGACTGCCCGGGTTCGCATTGATGGCGCCCTGGGGCGGAGAATCAGGATTGCCGAGAGTAGCGGCCAGAGCCGCCGGTCCGATTGCGGTGCTGCCCAGCGCCGCGGCTGCGAGCATGGCGCGACGAGAAACTAGGTCGGACATGATGATCCCTCCAAAGCCGGCGCGAGGTCGCTTGAGCGAGCTCGGGCCCGGTTGAGGTCGGACGATCTCTCGACAAGGCCGCCGATTCTTCTCGGATCGCACGGGCTTTTCGCGGTCCGAACGCTCGGCGAGGTTGTCGCGGGCTCAGACCGGCTGCGTGCGCACCGGATCTGGCGCGCGCCGCTCGAACCGGCGGGCGAGCCGGTCGAGGTAGAGGTAGATCACAGGCGTCGTGTAGAGCGTGAGCGCCTGGCTCACGATGAGCCCGCCCACGATTGCGTAGCCGAGCGGCTGCCGCAGCTCCGACCCAGTCCCGGAGCCGAGCATCAGCGGCACGCCGCCGAGCAGGGCCGCCATCGTGGTCATCAGAATTGGCCGGAAACGCAGGAGGCACGAGCGCCTGATGGCGTCCTCCGGCGACAGGCCGAGGTCGCGCTCGCCAGCCATGGCAAAATCGACCAGCATGATGCCGTTCTTCTTCACGATGCCGATGAGCAGGATGATCCCGATCAGCGCGATGATGCTGAAGTCGAAGCCGAATAGCCAGAGAACGGCGAGCGCCCCGACGCCTGCCGAAGGCAGCGTCGAAAGGATCGTGAGGGGGTGAAAGTAGCTCTCGTAGAGCATCCCCAGAATGATGTAGATCACGAGGAGCGCGGCAGCGACCAAGTAAGGTTCGCTGGCGAGCGAGGTCTGGAAGGCCTGCGCATTGCCCTGGAACGCACCGCTCACGGTCGGCGGCTTGCCCAACTTTGCTTCCGCCGCATGGATCGCCGCGATGGCGTCGCCGAGCGCTACGCCGGGTGCCAGGTTGAACGAGAGCGTCACTGCCGGAAACTGGCTTTGGTGGTTGACGGACAGGATCGAGGTCGGTTGGGTGGTGCTCGTGACCAGGGTCTCGAGCGGCACCTGACCGCCGGTCAGCGGCGAGCGGATATAAAGTCCCTTGAGTGCGCCGGGTGAGGCTTGCGCGCGCGGCTCAAGCTCCAGGATCACATGGTAGCTGTTCAGCTGAGTGAAATACTGGGCGATCTGCCGCTGGCCGAAAGCATCGTACAGGACGGCATCGACAAGGTCGGGCCTGATACCGAACCGGGCTGCCTGATCGCGGTCGATCGAGAGCGTCGCTGTCGCGCCGCCGTCCTGCTGGTCGGTGGCGACGTCGCGCAGTTCAGGCAGGCCCCGCAGCGTCGCAAGCAGGCGGGGCGCCCACAGGTTCAGCTCGGTGTTGTTCGCATCCTGAAGCGTGTACTGAAACTGCGTCCGCGAGATGCGGCCGCCGACATTGATGTCCTGCGCTGGCTGCATGAAGAGCGCTCCCCCCTGCACCTTCGACAGGGGCTCCGCCAGACGCCGGATGATGTCGCTTGCTGATGCGCTGCGCTCGTCGCGCGGTTTCAGCGTGATGAACATGCGGCCATTGTTGACCGTCTGGCCCGCCGCCGCCCCGACGGTCGAGCCGACCGAGACCACGTCCGGATCCTTCGCGACGACGGCCGCGAGGTTCTGCTGCACTTGCGCCATTGCGGCGAAAGATGTGTCCTGCGCGCCCTCGGACACCGCGAGGATCAGGCCGGTATCCTGGACGGGCACGAAGCCCTTCGGGATCTTCACGAAGAGGATGCCGGTGGTAGCGAGCGTCGCAAGGAACACCAGAAACGTGATGCGGTGGTGCCGCAGTGCGACGTCCAGTGTCTTGGAATACCCGGACAGGATCGCGTCGAACCCTCGCTCGCTCCACCGGTAGAGCCGGCCATGCGTTGTCTCTCCGCCCCGGAGGAAGCGCGCGCACATCATCGGCGTCAGGGTGAGGGAGACGAAGGCCGAGACCGCGATTGTCATCGTCACGACGATCGCGAATTCCTGGAAAAGCCGCCCGACGATGCCGCTCATGAGGAGGAGCGGGATGAACACGGCCACGAGCGACAGGCTGATGGACACGATGGTGAAGCCAATCTCGCCGGATCCCGCGAGCGCCGCGTCCATCGGCGATGCGCCCTCCTCGATATGGCGCTGGATGTTCTCCAGCATGACGATCGCGTCGTCGACCACGAAGCCGACTGCGATGCTCAGCCCCATCAACGACAGGTTGTCGAGGCTGAAGCCCAGCGGATACATCAACGCAAAGGTCGCGACGATGGCCAGCGGCACCGCGGCGCTTGGGATCACGGTCGCCCAGAAGCTGCGCAGGAACGCGAAGATCACAGCGACGACCAACACGATGGTCAAGAGTAGCGTGAACTGCACATCGTGCACGGACGCGCGGATCGTCTCCGTCCTGTCGCTCAGGATCGAGACCGTGATGGCGGGCGGGATCGCGGCCTGAAGCTGCGGCAGCAGCGCCTTGATCTGGTCGACGGTCTGAATGACGTTCGCGCCTGGCAGCTTGAAGATCGGGAGGATGATTGCGGGCTTCCCGTTCGCCCAGGCCGCGAGTTGCGCATTCTCTGGCGCATCGATCGCGTGGCCGATGTCGCGCACCCGCACGGGCCCGCCCGCCGGATAGGCGATGATCGCGTCGTTCCAGGGCGCCGCAGACAGGATCTGGTCGTTGTCATACAGCGTGTAGGTCCGCCGCGCGCCTTGTATCGTGCCTTTCGGAGCGTTGACCGTCGTTGCAACGAGGGCGGTTCGGACATCCTCCATCGACAGACCAAGGCCCGCGATCTTCGCCGGATCGACCTGGATGCGCACCGACGGCTTCTGCTGCCCGAAGACGAGGATCTGCCCGACGCCCAGGATCTGGCTAAGGCGCTGTGACAGCACATTCTCGGCATAATCGTCGACCGTGGTGAGCGGCAGCGTGTCCGACGTCAGGGCGATGGCCAGGATCGGCGCGTCGGCCGGATTGACCTTGCGGTACGTCGGCGGCGAAGGGAGATTCGTCGGTAGTTGGCCCGCAGCCGCATTGATCGCGGTCTGGACGTCCTGCGCGGCGCCGTCGATCGCGCGGCTGAGGTCGAACTGCAGCGTGACCGAACTCGATCCCTGGGTCGAGGTCGAGGTCATCTGCGTCACGCCAGGGATCTGCCCAAACTGCCGCTCGAGGGGCTGCGTCACTGATGATGCCATCGTGTCGGGGCTGGCACCGGGAAGCTGGGCGGAGACCTGGATCGTCGGGAAGTCCACCTGTGGCAGCGGCGCGACCGGCAGGAGCGGATATGCAGCCGCGCCGACCGCCAGGATGCCAGCCATGAGGAGCGATGTCGCGATGGGGCGCCGGATGAAGCGCTCGGAAATCGACATCGGCCTATTTCCCCGCGGTTACGGCGGAATTCGAAGCCGGCGTGACCGAGACTTGGGCGCCCGGAACAAGGCGGTACTGTCCGGCCGTGACCACGCGGGCGCCTTCCTGGATCCCACTTTCGATGACCGCGACACCGTTCGCGATCTGCCCGAGCTTTACGCTGGTCGGCGTGACGCGCTCGTCGGCGCCGATGACATAGACGAAGAAGCCCGCCGGCCCTCTCTGGACGGCGCCTGACGGCACCGTGAGCGCCTGCTTCAAGACCCGGACCTGGAAGCGGCTCAGCACGAACTGTCCCGGCCAGAGCGTCCCGTCCGCGTTCGAGAAGGTCGATTTGAGCTGCATCGTCCCGTTCGACGGGTCGATCTGGTTGTTGATGAGCGACAAGCTTCCGGTTGCCAACGCGCGCGATCCATCCCGGACCAGAGCCACGACCGGCACGGTGCCGGCGCTGGTGGCGCTCCGCACACGCGGAAGATCGTCCTCAGGGAGCGTGGACAGAACGGAGATCGGCCGCATCTGCGTGATGACGACGAGGCCCGCCGCATCCGCCGGGTGCACGATGTTGCCGGCATCGACGAGCCGCACACCTGTCTGACCATCGATCGGAGACGTGATGCTCGTGTAGGAGAGCTGGACCTCGGCGTTCCCGACGCTCCCCTGATCCTGCGCAATTTGCCCCCTGAGCCGAGCCACAGCCGCACGCTGGTTATCGAGCGCCTCCTGCGTCGCGAAATCGTCGCGGGCGAGCTTCTGCGTGCGCCCCAAATTCGTCTCGGCGTTCTCGAGGAGCGCCTGATCCTGCTGGACCTTGGCACGCGCGCCATCGAGTGCCGCCCGGAAGGGCCGCGGATCCACGATCGCGAGGACGTCGCCGCGCTTCACCTCCTGGCCTTCCGTGAACAGGACCTGCTGGAGCTGCCCGTCGATCTGGGTCCGGATCGTCACCGTGTTGTAGGCCTGCACGGTGCCAAGGCCGCTGAGTTCCTCGGCGACGTCCTGCCGGGTGGCGGCGGTGGCCTCGACCGGGATGGGAGCTGCCGCCGGCTGGGCTCGGGCCGATGTCCACCACGCGGTCGAGACCAGCCCAAAACTGATCGCCATGATGGCCACGAGGCGCACCACGATCGCTCGCAGCCGGACCGGTTCACCTACTCTTGCCCGCGAGTTCATGGCCGCCTCATTGAGGATGCCGCGCGGTCTCCGCGGGCTCGAGGCCAGTGTCCCACGGCGAAGAGCGAACGATATTCCCGGAACGCACCGGGCGTTTCCCGTTCGCCCGGGACCAAGCCTCATACCTGAGTATGACGCGACAAGACGAAGTCGGGCCCCCGGACATCGCTCCGTTCAATGTCTCCGCTCCGGGCTGGCCCGTAGGTTCAGGACGACATCAGGAGGCGGCAATGCAGACCACGGTTCACGATATCCGGAACACAGCAGCGCTCTACGCGGCGTCGATCTCGGCAGCAGGCGTGCTCGCCTCCGCGATGCTCCGGCAATCCGAGCTTGAGGACGGGTTTGCGACCCACGACGGGAGCCGCATCGTCGCGGCGGCTCTTGGAATGCAGGTCCAGCTCTTCATCAGGACCGACACCCGGGGCGCGACCCTGAAGGTTCGCGCGGGCGAGAAGCAGAGCACCCGCTCCGCCCCGGTAGGCGTGACACTCGCGCTCGAGCTCGAGAGCGACCTCATCGAAAGGCTCGAAGCCGCGATCGACACCTCCGAGGGAGCGGATTTCGACCTCGGACAGCTGCCTGGGAGCGACCCCATCCACGCGCTCGCCTCCGCTCTCCTGTCGGCATCCGAGACCCAGACCTCCGTGAAGGATCTCTACGCGCAGTCTCTTGGCCTGATGATCGCCGCGCGCGTGCTGTCCGACCAAGGCCGAGCATCCCTCGCTTCCCGCGGCAGGAGCGTCTGCCCGCTGCCGAAATGGCGGCTCCGTCGCGTCGTGGACTACGTCGATGCCAAACTCGGCGGAACAATCACCCTCGCGAATCTGGCCGGCGAGGCCGGGCTGACGCCGATGTATTTCGCCGCTCAGTTCCGGGCGGCCATGGGCATGCGCCCGCATGACTACGTCCTTCAGCGCCGGATCGAGCTTGCGCAGCAGCGCTTGGCGACCACCTCCGACCGCCTCGTCGAGATTGCGCTCGATGTCGGCTTCCAGACCCAAGCTCACTTCACTACGGTCTTCAAACGTTTCTCCGGAACGACACCGCACCGGTGGCGCGAGATCGCGCTTGGCCATCGTGAAGCAGCCTGAGGACCGGTTCCGGGCGAGTTGCCCGACGTCCCCCCACGGACGCCGGACGATCACCGCCACGGTTTGCCACAGCGGGCAAGGAGAGTGACGATGATCATGGATCGGAGGACGTTCACCTCGGGCCTGGCGCTTGCTGCGGCAGGATCGCTCATCCCGGCGAGCCTCAGAGCGCAGGGTACGCCGAAGGCTCGGAACGTGGTTCTCGTCCACGGCTTGTTCGCGGACGGATCGTGCTGGAGCGACGTGATTGGCCGCCTCCAGGCAAAGGGCTACAACGCGACTGCCGTCCAGAACCCGCTAACGACACTGGACGCCGCCGTTGCTTCGGCGGTGCGGGTGCTGGACCGGCAGGATGGCCCGACGGTGCTCGTCGGACATTCCTTCTCGGGCGTGATCGTGACGGAGGCGGGCGTGCACCCCAAGGTCTCGTCTCTGGTCTATGTCGCCGCCCGCGCGCCCGATGCCGGCGAGGATTACGCGGCCCTGGCGAAGACCTACCCCACACCACCCGCGTCGGCCGGCATCGTCTTCGACGGCGACGAAGGTCGCCTGACGGAGGAGGCCTTCCTGCGCCACTTCGCCGGCGACGTCCCGGCCGCGAAGGCGAAGGTGCTCTACGCCGTCCAGGAGCCGTTCCATAAGGAGCTTCTTGCCGGCAGGACGACGCATGCGGCGTGGCGGTCGAAGCCGTCGTTCTACAGCGTCTCGACCGAGGACCGGACGATCAACCCGGACCTTGAGCGCTTCATGGCGAAGCGCATGAACGCGAAAACGATCGAGCTTCGCTCCAGCCATGTCGCCATGATCTCGCATCCGGACGAGATCACGCAGCTGATCGTCGAGGCCTCGCACGCAGGCTGAGCGTCCATCGCCTCCGATCACAGAACACTGGGTAGGCTCAAAGGAGATCCGTCATGCCGTCGTTGCCAATCCTGCTTTTCGCAACCGTGCATATAGCCGTGGCGGGCATACCCGAATTCGACCTTACGCCGACATGCCGCACGGCCTCGCCCCTGATCCCGGGCGTGCAGAATGCCGAATCGTGCTTCCGGGACGAGCGCGGCGCGAAAGCCGAGCTGGCCAAGAAGTGGTCGACTTTCACGAACGAAGCCAGGCAGCGATGCACGGGCGAGGTTCAGATCGGTGGCGATCCGAGCTACGTGGAATTGCTCGTTTGCCTGCAACTCGGCGAGAATCTGCCGCCAGACGCCGGCGGCAGGAAAGCTCGTGTGTCTCCGCGGTAGCTCTCACGGTTCAAAAGAACCTCTCTCGGCACCGCGGATCCACGGTCAGCCGAGTCGCGATCCGAGCCGCCGGCCATAGGCCGCGATCTCGCGACCGACTGCCTCTCGGGTCCGCGCATAGGCAGTCAGGGCGTCGCTCACCGTTTCCGAGCGGGCCACCGCGTCCGCAAAGGCCATGGCATCGCCAGCGGCCTTGGACAGCCCCATCGCGGTGTGCGGGCGAACGACGAAGGCGGCGTCGCCGAGGAGGGCGATCCGGCCGCTCGCCATCGACGGCGCTTCGTAATCGAAGATGCCCTGGACGAACGGCGCTTCGGCGACGGCCCAGACACCCGCGAAGGCCGGAGGAAGCAGGCGCTCGGCATCCTGCACAAGCGTGGATCGGGCGTCGGCCGACATGGCGCCGGGCGAGATGGAGAACGGATGCTGCTGTCCGTAGAGATCCGTCAGCGCTCGGCCGAGAGAACCGTCAGCCGCGGGGGCCTGTCTATACCAGACGCAGTTGTACCGTCGGTGGCCGGGCGCGGTGGATCCATCGGGTCCAGGCACGAGATAGCCGAGAACTTGGGAGCCCGGCACGTCGAAGAAGGCGAAGCGATCGAGGAGAATGTCGGCGCTCGGAGCCAGGTCCGCCTCCGGGACCAGCACGCGCCACGCAGCATAGCCGGCGTAGCTCGGCTCGTGGTCCCGGCCGACGATTGCGGGCCGTATCGCCGATCCGATCCCGTCGGCGCCGAGCACGAGGTCGAAGGCCTCGTCCGACCCGTCCGCGAAGCTCAGGATCGCCCCGCCGTGTGCGTCTCGGGTGGACACCGCTTCCCGTCCCAGCTGATAGCGATCCGTGTGGAGACGCTCGCGAACGGTCCGGAACAGGAGGTCCCACGAGACCTGCGTCTGTGGCGTCCGGTGCCGCTGGACGATCCGTCCGGCACGGTCGAAGAAGATGCGCTCCGTCGCGACCACGCCGATATGGGACACATGCTCGCAGCCTATCCTCTGGAGGATCGCATAGACCTCGCGCTGCGGGACGAGGCCGGCGCCGCGGCCTTCGAGCCCGCGCGTCGAGCGCTCGAACACCGAGACGTCGTGGCCGGCCGCTTCGAGCAACACGGCGGCAAAGAGGCCTCCGAGCGAACCACCTGCAATCCCGATCCTGAGCGGCGTCATGTCGGCGGCTCCTTTGGGTCAGGCCACGCCGGGATGGAGGAAGCGGTGGACGGCCTGAACGACGACCGAGCCCTCGCCCACGCCGGATGCAACCCACTTCACCGAGCCGGACCGGACGTCGCCGACCGCGAAGATGCCCGGCACCGTCGTCGCGAAGGGCGACGACAGCGCCTGCCCGGTCGCATCGCTCCCGGTCTCGACGAAGCCGTGCTTGTCCAGCGGAAGGCAGCCGAGCAACCAATCCGTGTTCGGCTCTGCCCCGATCATCACGAACAGCCCTCCTACCTCCCGGGTCTCGGTCTCGTCTGTCTTCCGGTTTCGCCAGGTGACCGACCGGAGAAAGCCGCCCCCGTCCAGGCCGGTGATCTCTGTGAATGGGTGCAGGGTGATACGGGGCGAAGTCGTCACCCGCTGGACGAGGTAGTCCGACATGGTGGCCGCGAGCCCGGAACTCCGCACCAGGATGTGGACGTGGGCCGAGGTCCGGGACAGGAACATCGCCGCCTGGCCGGCCGAATTGCCACCGCCGACGACGACGACCTCCTGGCTCTCGCAGAGCTGCGCCTCCATTCCGCTCGCCGCGTAGTAGATGCCCTGCCCCTCGAAGCGCGTGTAGTTGGGCACGTCGAGCTGGCGGTAGCGGGCGCCGGTCGCGACCACGATCGAGCAGGCCTGCACCCTGCGCCCGTCATCCAATTCGATCCGGTAGGGCCGCGACCCGCAATCGAGCCGCGCCGCCGCTCGCGAGATGGCGAGGTGAGCGCCGAACTTCTGCGCCTGCACCTGGGCCCGTCCTGCGAGGGCCTGACCCGAGATGCCCGTCGGGAAGCCGAGATAGTTCTCGATCTTCGACGAGGTGCCGGCCTGGCCGCCAGGCGCCTCCTCCTCAATCACGATGGTGGAAAGCCCTTCGGACGCGGAATAGACCGCCGCCGCGAGGCCGGCCGGACCGGCGCCGACGACCGCGACGTCATACACGGTCGCCTCGTCGAGCGGCTCCGTCAGCCCGAGTTGGTCCGCCAGTTCGTGGGTCGAGGGGTTGCTGAGGATCACGTGTCCCGGGGCCACGACGGCCGGCAGCTCCTTTTCCGTCAGCCCGAAGCGGTACAGGACCGACGCCGCGTTCGGATCGAGGTCAGTCGCGACCACCCGGTGAGGGTAGCCGTTGCGGGTCATGAAACGTTGCAGGCGGAGCGTCTCGGCGCAATGACTCGGCCCGATCAGCGTGACGCCTCCATGCCCGTGCTGGATGAAGCCGACCCGCCGCAGGATGAAGGCCCGCATGATGATTTCGGCGATGTCGGGCTCGGCCGACATCAGCCGGCGAAAGGCAGGCCGGGCGACGCGAAGGACGCGTGTCTCCCGGCACGTTATGGTCGAGACCAGCGATTCACGCCCGTTCAGGAAGTTCGTCTCGCCCGCGAACTGGGCGGGGCCGTGATGGGCGAAGACCCGCCGGTTGCCGTCGGGACCTTCGTCGAACGTCTCCGCCTCGCCGGACAGAACGACGAAGAAGTCGACCGAGCGATCGCCACGCCGGTAGAGCAGAGTGCCGATCGGTAGACCC
>CAXUKK010000002.1:0-7721 GCA_964251455.1 uncultured Enterovirga sp. | reverse complement strand
CCGGAAGACCTTCCTCCGCGCCATAGGCGGACACCCGGGAAAGCATCTCCGCCGAGAGCCGCGGGAAGGTTTGAGCTTCGCGCTGGTACGGATCGGTCGGGTCGACCGCGACAGGCTCGGCAAGATCACTCATGGGCGGCTCTCGGATATGGGGAGGTCAGCGGCCGAACCGGACCCCGATGGGATCGCTCGCCGGAAACGTCTCGTCCAGCGCCTCGTCGAGGAGGAACTCCTCGTGCGCGGTGCTCGCGGTCGGGTAATCCGTGTAGCCCTTAGGTCCCTGCGTGTACCAGGTCTCCATGTCGTCGGACTTCAGCGGCAGGCCTAGCCGGATCCGCCTCGGTAGGTCGGGATTGGCGAGGAACGTGCGGCCGAAGGTGATCGCATCCGCCTCCCCACTGTCGAGTGCCGCCTGTGCCTTCGGTCCGTCGTAGTCTGAGTTGAGCACCAGCGGCCCGTCGAACACGGCCCGGATCTCCGGATGGACCGGGGGATGGTCGGGCTTGCCGCGCGTCCCGTCCGGTCCGGGCTCGCGGATTTCGAGGAAGGCGATGCCGAGACGCGAGAGCTCCGCTGTGGCCGCCCGGAACAGCGGCACCGGATCGGGATCGTTCACGCCCTGGCTGTCGCCGTTGGGGGATAGCCGCACGGCCGTGCGATCTGCGCCGACGACGCCCACGACGGCCTCGGTCACCTCCACGAGGAGCCGCATCCGGTTGGGGATCGATCCGCCATAGGAATCCGTGCGGTGATTGGCGCTGGCGCGCAGGAACTGGTCGATCAGGTAGCCATTCGCGGCGTGGATCTGGACGCCGTCGAATCCTGCATCGAGCGCGTTGCGGGCCGCCCGCCGATAATCGTCGAGAAGCCCCGGGATTTCGCCGACCTGCAGCGCGCGCGCCTCCGCATGCGGCTGCTTTCCCTCGTAGGTGTGGGCGTAGCCAGGCGCGGTTGTGGCGGAGGCGGACACGCCCTGGGCGCCGCTGAGCAGGCTTGGATGGACGATCCGGCCCATGTGCCACAGCTGGCAGATGATGTGCCCTCCGGCCTCATGCACCGCGGCCGTGATCGGACGCCAGCTCTCGACCTGCTCGGGCGTCCAGATCCCCGGCGCAAACGGCCAGCCGAGGCCTTGCCGGCTGATCCCGGTCGCCTCCGAGATGATGAGCCCGGCGCTTGCCCGCTGCCGGTAATACTCGACCATCAGGGGGGTCGGGACGTGCTCGCGGGTGTTCCGCGCCCGCGTCAGCGGCGCCATGAAGACGCGGTTTGGAGCGTGGATCGCGCCGAGGCGGATCGGATCGAAAAGCGACGGCATCAGGTTTCCTCGAAGGGTAGAGTGCGTTCGTGTCAGTGGTACTCGACGTCCGTGCGCACCTTGCCGCGGAAGATGAAGTAGACCGCCGCCGTATAGGCCAGCGTGATGGGCAGGACGAAGAGCCCGGCGCCCCAAAACAGGAAGCGGAGCGAGGATTCCGGCGAAGCGGCCTCCGCGATCGTGACCGAGAACGGCACCATGTAGGGCAGGAACGAGAAGGCCAGCGTCGCGAATGCGGCCGTGAAGATGATTGCGCCCCACAGGAACAGGAGATTCTCCCGGTCTCGTCTGACGCCGACGAACATCGCGGCGAACGCGGCCGCCCCGATCAGCGGGAAGATCGCGAGGAAAGGCCGCTCGGTCCACCGATGCAGGACCTGGAGCTTCAGGAAGAGCGCGTGGACGAACACCGCGACCAGGAACGTGATGAGCGCTCCCATGAGCCACGGCAGAATGCGGAACGCGTGATCGCGGACCGGGCCCGATCCCTTCTGGGCGAGCCAGCAGGCGCCGATCAGCGCGTAGCCGATGCACAGCCCGAGGCCGCAAAGCAGCGCGAACGGCGACGCCCAGGCGAACGGGCCGCCGACATAGCGCCCATTCTCGATCGCGAGGCCTTCCACGATGGCTCCGACCGCGGTGCCCTGGATGAAGGTCGCGGCATACGAGCCCGCCACGAAGCCTGCATCCCAGAGCGGGCGCAACGTGGTCGACTTGTAGCGGAATTCGAACGCGACGCCGCGCAGGATCAGCCCGGCCAGCATGACCAGCATCGGCAGGTAGAAGGCCGAGAGCAGGAGCGAGTACACGAGCGGGAAGGCGCCGAAGAGCGTCATGGCCGCAAGGACGAGCCAGGTCTCGTTGCCGTCCCAGACCGGCGCGATCGCGGCCAGCATCTGGCGCCGTTCGGCTTCGCCCTTGGCGAAGGGGAACAGGATGCCGACGCCGAGATCGAACCCGTCGAGCAGGACGTAGAGGAGGAGCGAAAGCGCGAGGGCGGCGGCCCAGAAATCGACGAGTGTCATTCTCCTGCCTCCAGGGCTGGCGCCACGCCCGGGCTCGATCCCGGGACTGACAAGGGACGTTTCGGATTGGTTGTCGCCGGCCCGAGATCAGGGGCGGGTATCGGTCCGGCGCGGAGGAGCCGATAGATGTACAGGACCCCGAAGGCGAAGATCAGCGAATAGACGGAGGCGAAGACCAGGAGGCTGGTCCCGACCTGCGACGCGGTCAGGAATGGCGTGACCGCGTCAGCCGTCCTGAGCTGTCCGTAGACCACCCAGGGCTGGCGCCCGACCTCCGCCGTGAACCAGCCCGTGAGCGTCGCCACGAAGCCGAGCGGGAAGGACAGGAAGGTCGCCCACAGGAACAGGCGCGCCCGCATGATCGCGTCCCCCAGGCTCAGCCACGACCCGACCCAGGCTATGCCCAGCATCAGGAGCCCGCATCCGACCATGATCCGGAAGGCGAAGAACGGGATGAGAACGGGTGGACGCTGGTCGGGCGGGAAGGTCTTCAGGCCGACCTCCTTGGACGTCAGGCTCATAGAGCCGATCAGGCTTCCTAGATACGGGATCTTCAGCGCGTAATCGGTCGTCTCGGTCTTCTCGTTGGGCCAGCCGATCAGGATTTCCGACGCGGGCTGCTCGTCCTGCCAGCGGCCCTCGATGGCCGCGAACTTGGCCGGCTGCTTGTCGTGCACGTAATCGCCCGTGAGGTGGCCGAAGCCGATCTGGATCGGCACCAGGATCGCGGCAAGGCGGAGCGCCATCGTCAGCATGACCCGGCCCTCATAGGCGCCGTGGCCGCGCAGCATGTACCAGGCACCGGTCGCCGCGATGCAGAAGGCCGAGGTGACGTAGGCGGCCAGCATCATGTGCGGGAAGCGCACCCACACGACCTCGTTGAAGATGATGGCAGACCAGTCGGTCGGCACGAACACACCATCGGGTCGCATCGTGAACCCGACGGGCCACTGCATCCAGGTGTTGTTCACCATGATCCAGAAGGACGACAGGCTCGTGCCGAGCGTCACCATCAGGCAGGCCAGGAAGTAGACCCAGCGCGGCACGCGATCGCGGCCGAACATCAGGACGCCGAAGAAGCCGGCCTCGAGCGCGAAGGCCGTGAAGCTCTCGTAGCCGAGGAGCGGACCCTGGATCGGGCCGGTGCGGCGCGACAGCTCGCTCCAGTTCGTGCCGAACTGAAAGCCCATCACGATCCCGGACACGACGCCGAGCCCGAAGGCGACGGCGAAGATCTTGAGCCAGAAGTCCGACAGGCGCCGGTAGATCGCGCGCCCCGTGACGAGCCCGCATCCCTCGAGGAAGGTCAGCCAGGCCGCCAGCCCGATCGTGAAGGCGGGGAAGATGATGTGGAAGGAGATCGTGAACGCGAACTGGATCCGCGACAGCAATAACGGCGTCAGGTCCACGACAGCCTCCTCGTCGGTTATGCGTGAAGCAACGGGTGATCAGCGGGGCAGAAGGTTCGTGCGTGCGAGGTCGATCACCTCGTCGCCGCGGCCGCTCATCACGGCGCGCAGCAGCCACAGGCTGAAGCCCTTCACCTGTTCGAGCCCGATGGTCGGCGGCATCGAAAGCTCCTGCGTCGCGGTCACCACGTCGAGGAGCGCCGGGCCGTCATGCGCAAACACGTTCGCAATCGCGCTTTCGAGGTCTCCCGGATCCTCGACCCGGATCGCGTGGATCCCCATCGCGCGCGCCATCGCGGCGAAGTCCGGGTTCTGGAGGTTCGTGCCGAGCTCGACGAAACCCGCGGCCTTCATCTCGAGCGCGACGAAGCCGAGAACGCCGTTGTTGAAGATGACGACCTTCGCGGGCAGCTTCTGCTGCGTGAGCGTGATGAGGTCGCCCATCAGCATCGTGAAGCCGCCATCCCCCGACAGCGAGATCACCTGCCGGCCAGGCTGCGATGCCTGGATGCCGATCGCCTGCGGCAGGGCGTTCGCCATGGAGCCGTGCGACAGCGAACCGACGAGCCGCCGGCGGCCGTTCATCTTGAGGTACCGGGCGGCCCAGATTGTCGGGGTGCCGACATCGAATGTGAAGACCGCGTCGTCGGACGCGGCCTCGCTGACGAGCCGCGCCAGGTATTGCGGATGGATGGGCTTGCGACCGGGCGTGCCTTCGGCGAGCTGGTCGAGCCCGCGCCGCGCCCGGACGTAGGCCGTCTTGCTGTCGTCGAGATGCAGGCTGTCCGTCTTGACGGTCAGCTTCGGGAGCAGCGCCTCGATCGTCGTCCCGACATCGCCGACGAGCCCGAGATCCAGCTTCGCGCGCCGGCCGAGCTGCTCCGGCCGGATGTCGATCTGCGCGATGCGGCACTCGGTCGGCAGGAACTGCTTGTAGGGGAAGTCGGTGCCCAGCATCAGCAGCACGTCGCAGGCGTGCATGGCCTCGTAGCCGGACGAGAAGCCGATGAACCCCGTCATGCCGACATCGTACGGGTTGTCGTATTCGACGTGCTCCTTGCCCCCGAGCGCATGCACGATGGGGCTCTTCAGCGCCCCGGCGAGCTTCATCAGCTGGGGATGGGCACCGGCGCAGCCGCGCCCGCAGAACAACGTCACGCGGTCCGCCCCGTTGAGCAGCGAGGCAAGCGCATCCAGTTCCGCTTCGGCCGGGCGCACGATCGGCGCCGGTGGGAGAAGGCCGGGGACGGCCGATGGCGCGCGACCTGGCGCCGGCTTGAGGGCGACGTCTCCCGGCACGACGATGACGGCGACGCCGCGCTGTCCGACGGCCGCCCTGATGGCGTTTTCGAGCACGAAGGGCATCTGGCTTGGGTCGGAGACGAGCTCGCAATACACGCTGCATTCGCGGAACAGGTTTTGCGGATGGGTTTCCTGAAAATAGCCGCCGCCGATCTCGGCCGACGGGATCTGCGCCGCGATGGCCAGCACGGGCGTGCGGGTGCGCTGCGCGTCGTAGAGGCCGTTGATGAGGTGGAGATTGCCCGGACCGCACGAGCCGGCGCAGACTGCAAGCTTGCCGGTGATCTGCGATTCACCCGCAGCCGCGAAGGCCGCGACCTCCTCGTGTCGGACATGCACCCACTCGATCGTGCCGCGCTGTCGCAGCGACTCGGTCAGGCCGTTGAGACTGTCGCCGACCACGCCGTAGATCCGCTCCACCCCGGCAGCGTGCAGGGTCGTCACGATCAGATCAGCCACATTTCCGGTCGACATGAGCAGGCTCCTAAATGACGGTCATTAAGGCGCGACGAGGCTTGGCTGCCTCGATCGACGCGATCACCCTTACGGAGGCCGGGAGACATCCGGCTTGTCGTGGCTCGCCGAGCTTTGGACGTTTTCACGTCCGGCGACGGTCCCGAGCCATCACCGTCGTAGCTGAGGCTCCCAGCCGTTCCCCTCAGACGTGAGCTTCGCCAGCTCATACGTGGGTATAGGCCGTCCATCCCTGAGCACGAGAGCTACCGATCGCGGGCAAGCCTAGTCTTCCTCAAACAAAGGGTTTGCGGCCGATAGGCAACGCCCTGGTTTGCCTGGAGCCCCGCATGTATTCCCCGACCGTCGCAGGTCCGCGCTTAGCGCCAGTGGGCGGCTCAAGAACATTCACGATGGCGGCCGCGGCCGGCATCGCCGTTGCCAACATCTACTACAACCAGCCGATGCTCGGCCTGATCGAGCGTGACCTGCCGGGCGAGGTCGCCGGCCTGATCCCGACCGCAACCCAGCTCGGCTACGCGACCGGGCTTTTCCTGCTGGTACCGCTCGGGGATGTCTTCGAGCGGCGCCGCCTGATCGCCGTCCAGTTCGGGGTTCTTGCCGCCGCTCTTTCGCTCGCAGCGTTGGCACCGACGGCAACGCTGGTCGTCCTCGCGTCTCTCGTCGTCGGATTATCGGCGACCGTCGCGCAGCAGATCGTCCCGCTGGCGGCGCATCTTGCTTCGCCCGAGCGGCGTGGTGCGACGGTGGGCACCATCCTGTCCGGGATCCTCACCGGGATCCTGCTCAGCCGCACGCTCGCCGGCTTCGTCGCAACCCATGGTGGCTGGCGCGAGATGTTCTGGCTCAGCGTTCCGATGGCGATCGGGGCTGGCGCGCTGATGCTCATCATGCTGCCGCCCAGCCGACCTGACACGACGATGCGCTACGGACAACTCCTTCGCTCGGTCGCAGGGTTGTGGGACGACTTCCCGGCGCTCCGGCTTGCGGCCGTGACCCAGGCTCTGATCTTCGCGGCTTTCACCGTGTTCTGGACGATCCTGGCCTTTCGGCTCGAGGGTCCGCCGTACGGCTATGGGGCCGACGTGGCGGGTCTGTTCGGCATCGTGGGTGCCGTCGGCATCTTCGCCGCCCCGTTCTCCGGCCGATACGCCGACCGTTACGGGTCCGCTCCGGTGGTTCTCGCAGGGGCCGCCCTGACCTTGGGATCCTGGGCCGTCTTCGGAGCATCGTCTTCGTTGACTGCCCTCGTGATCGGTGTCGTCCTGCTCGACTTCGCCATGCAGGCTGCGCTGGTAGCCAACCAGCACGTCGTCTTCGCTCTTCGTCCTGAGGCTCGCGCCCGGCTGAACACGGTCTTGATGGGCTCGATGTTCCTCGGGGGTGCCTTCGGATCGGCTGTCGGGACAATGGCCTGGCAGTTCGGCAATTGGCCGGCGGTCGTCGCCTTGGGCCTCGTGCTCGGGGCTTTCGCAACCGCGATCCAGATCGCTTCCCTGCGACGCCGCCGAGGACGCTGATGCCCCGACAATCGGCCGCTTTGAGATCCCTCGTGTCGCCGGGAGCGTGCACGTGCGTGCGTTGAGGCGGACGATCGCGGGGCTCGGGATACTGGGTCTCGCGACCGCCGCGGGTGCCCTCGCCTATGCGTGGCAGCCGGCGCTCGCTCCGGTCACGCTTCCCTCGCCCTCAAGCTTCGATCCGGCGCTCGTGCGCCGCGGCGCCAACCTGGCTCTCATCGGCGATTGCCGAACGTGCCACACGGCGCCAAGCGGTCGCGTCTTTGCAGGCGGGCTGGCCATGCCGACCCCGTTCGGGACGATCTACTCAACCAACATCACGCCCGATCCCGAGACCGGGATCGGACGATGGTCCGAAGCCGCCTTCTCCCGCGCACTGCGCGAGGGCGTCGACCGGGATGGCCGTCACCTCTACCCGGCCTTCCCCTACGACCATTTCACGTTGACGAGAGACGACGACGTCAGGGCGCTCTACGCCTTCTTCATGACGCGGGATCCGGTCACGGCGACAGCGCCGCCGAACGCCCTGCCCTTCCCGATCAACATTCGCCTCGTGCTCGCAGGATGGAAGCTGCTGTTCTTCCGTGCGGGACGATCGGAGAACGACCCGGCGCAGGACGCGGTCTGGAATCGCGGCCGCTACCTTGTCGAAGGGCTCGGCCATTGCGGCGCC
>CAXUKK010000001.1:6581-26530 GCA_964251455.1 uncultured Enterovirga sp. | reverse complement strand
GTCTGGCTCTCGATCGGCAGGCCGGTCGCGGGCGAATACGGCACCCCGACCCGCGCCCAGAGGAGGCGCATGTAATCGTAGATCTCCGTCACCGTGCCGACGGTGGAGCGCGGGTTCTTCGAGGTCGTCTTCTGCTCGATGGAGATGGCGGGCGACAGCCCGTCGATCTGGTCGACGTCCGGCTTCTGCATCATCTCCAGGAACTGGCGCGCATAGGCCGAGAGCGACTCGACGTAGCGGCGCTGGCCCTCGGCATAGATCGTGTCGAAGGCGAGCGACGACTTTCCGCTCCCGGACAGGCCCGTAAACACCACGAGCTTGTCCTTGGGGATCGTCAGGTCGACGTTCTTGAGGTTGTGCTCGCGCGCGCCCCGAACCGCGATGACGCGTTCGTGCCCGCGGGCAGCAGCGGGCGCAGCGTCGAAGAGATCGTCCAGCTTGGCCATGGGAGGTCCGGCAGGCCGGCAGCCCGCGATGGTCGTGAGATACCCCGATGTAGTGGCTCGCCCGCCCGAGGGCAAAGCCGGTGCGGCGACTCACTCGAGAACAAACAGGGTACGACGATCACAAGCGGCGGACCAGCGGCCGGGCTACCCGATCGTGCGTTCGAGAACCCGGAGCCAGTTCTCGTGGCCGAGCTTGCGCAGGAGCGGCTCGTCGTATCCGTGAGTCCGCATGGCGGCGACGAGCCGCTGCAGGTCGGCCGACGACTTGATCGCTTCCGGCACGACCGCTCCGTCATAGTCGGATCCGAAGCCGACCCGCGTCTCCCCGACCCGCTCGATGAGCGCGTCGATGTGGCGGATCACGACGTCGAGACCGGTATCGCCCCGCATCTGCCCGTCGGGTCGGAGGAAGCTCGTGGCGAAGTTCACACCGACCATGCCGTCGCTCTCGCGGATGGCGTCGAGCTGGCGGTCGGTCAGGTTGCGCGACGTTGGCGAGATGGCGTGCACGTTCGAGTGGGTTGCGACGAGCGGCGCGTCCGTGGTCCGGGCGACGTCCCAGAACCCCTTGTCGGTCAGGTGCGACAGGTCGACCAGGATCCGGAGCTGGTTGCAGGCGCGGACCAGATCGAAGCCGAGCTCGGTCAGTCCCGGCCCGATATCGGGCGAGGACGGAAACCGCATCGGCACGCCACCGCCAAAGATGTTGTCGCGGCTCCAGACGGGCCCGAGTGAGCGCAGGCCCGCGGCATGCAGCACGTCCAGCGTGCGCAAACCCGGGTCGATCGCCTCCGCGCCTTCGAGGTGCATGACGACCGCGAGCGAGCCGCGCGCCATCGCCGCCCTCACCTCCTCCGCGCTCCGGCAGATCGAGACCGCGCCGCCTGACATCCGCTCGATTCGCAGGATGATCGAGGCCTTCTCGACGACGGTGTCGCGCGCGTCCGTCTCGCTCACGCCCGGCGGGAGCGGGATCGCATAGCCCTCCCCGCTCAGCGCCTTGAAATCGAGGCCGGACCGGGACGGGACGTAGAACGCGAACAGCCCGCCCGCGAACCCGCCCGTCCGGGCGCGCGGGAGGTCGAGGTGGGTGCTCGAGTCGCCGGTGAGGAAGCGCTGCTCGGCATCGGCCAGCCCGCCGCGATGCAGGCGCAGCAGGACGTCGTTATGGCCGTCGAAGATCGGGATGAGGTCGGTCATGCCGGATGCCCCTTAGAGCATCCGTCGCCACCGGAACACCGAGCCGAGCGCCGCAAGGTGCCAGCCGCTCAGCCGCCAAACCCCTCAAGCACGATCTTGCCCTTCGCCGTCCCGCTCTCGATCAGCGCGTGGGCGCGGCGGAGATTGGCCGCGTTGATGGCGCCGAAGGTCTCGCCGAGCGTGGTCCGCAGCGTCCCGGCATCGACCAGCCGCGAGACCTCGTTCAGGAGCTTGCCCTGCTCGCCCATGTCGGCCGTCTGGAAGAGCGAGCGCGTGTACATGAGCTCCCAATGCGTGGAGACGCTCTTCTGCTTGAACACGGACACGTCGAGCGGGCCCGGATCGTCGATCAGGCCGAAGCGGCCCTGCGGGGCGATCAGCGCCGCGGCCTCAGCCAGGTGCTTGTCGGTCTGGGTGGTCGAGAACACGTAAGCCGGAGCACCGATGCCGAGCGCCTCGATTTCGGCCGCGAGCGGCTTCGCGTGATCGACCACATGATGCGCGCCAAGCCCGCGCACCCAATCCTGCGTCTCCGGACGGGAGGCGGTCGCGATGACCTGCAGGTCGGTCAGCGTGCGGGCGAGCTGGACGGCGATCGACCCGACGCCCCCTGCCCCGCCGATGACCAGGACCGCATTGGCGGCGCCCGGGACCGGCCGCCGGACGTCGAGCCGGTCGAACAGCATCTCCCAGGCCGTGATCGAGGTCAGCGGCAATGCGGCCGCCTCCGCCCAGTTCAGCGAAGTCGGCTTGCGCCCGACGATCCGCTCGTCGACGAGATGCAGCGCGGAATTGCTGCCCGGCCGGTTGATCGCCCCGGCATAGAAGACCTCGTCGCCTTCCTTGAAGAGCGTCACGTCGGGCCCGATCGCGCGGACGATGCCGGCCGCGTCCCAGCCGAGGACTTTCCACTCGCCCGGCTCAGCCGCGGCCCGCTTGCGGACCTTCGTGTCGACCGGGTTCACGGACACCGCCCGGACCTCGACGAGCACATCCCGACCCGTTGGGCTCGGATCGGGCAGCTCGATGTCGACGAGCGAGGTCTCGTCCGAGATCGGCTTGGATTGCTGGTAACCGACGGCGCGCATGAACAGGGCTCCCTGGTGGATGGGAGCGCAGATGCGCGCTACGGGAGGTCGGCGCAAGAACGCACATGAACCGCCCATAGTGTCGAAAAGGATACCGTGAGATGGCCAGGATCCGTCACCAGCGCCTCGATTGCAGCCCCGGCTGCACCGTCGAGGCGACGCTCGGCCTGATCGACGGCAAGTGGAAGGGCGTGATCCTCTACCACCTGCGGGAGGGCACGCATCGCTTCGGCGAGTTGCGCCGGAAGATGCCGAACGTGACGCAGCGCATGCTGACGAACCAGCTTCGCGAACTCGAGGAAGACGGGCTGATCGACCGCAAGATCTACGCGCAGGTGCCGCCGCGCGTGGATTACAGCCTGACCGAACGGGGCCGCAGCCTCGAACCGGTGATCGTCGCGCTCAAGGCCTGGGGCGACGCGAACATCGTGCTGCCGACGGTGACTCCGGAAGCGACCCGGGAGGCCGCCTAGACGATCCCGGCGGCCGCTTCGACGGCCCGTGCCGCGCGGTCGTATTCGGCGCCCGACAGCGGCAGGACCGGCCGCGGCGGATCGGCTCGCGTCAGGCCGAGCGCCTTCGCGCCGGCATGCACGACGCGGTAGCTCGACAGCTCGCGGAACACGGCCCAGAGCGGCTCGAATAGCTCGTTGATTCGCGCCACCTCGGCGGCATCGCCGGACTGGGCGGCCCGCGTCAGCCTGAGGGTCGGTTCCGGGAGCAGGCCGCCGACGACGCTGTACCAGGCGACGCCGCCCGCCAGGATCGCCCCGCCCGCGTTCCAGTCGCCGCTATAGCCGACCGCAAAGCCGGCCGGGACCAGGGCCTGGAGCGCCTCGTGCGCGGCGCCCATCTCGGCTGCGGGCAGGCCCGTGTTCTTGACCGCCGCGATGTTCGGCACGCCGGCGAGACGCGCGATGAGGGCGTTCGAAAAGGTGAAATGCGTCGTGCCGGGATTGTTGTAGATGCATAGAGGCAACCCCGTCGCGCCGGCCACGGCCTCGTAGTGCCGGAAGACCTCCTCGTCCTTCAGCGGTGTGTAGGAGACGGGCGCGAGCAGGAGCCCGTCGGCGCCGGCCGTCTCCGCGTCACGGGCCAGTGCCTGCGCCTCGTCGGTCCGCATGGCGCCGACGCTCACGATCACCGGCACACGGCCGCTCAGCGTCTCGGCCGCGGCCGCGACCGCCCGGCGCCGCTCGGGGCGGGACAGGTACATGTAGGACCCGGTGCTGCCGAGGAGCCCGACCGAGTCGACCTTCGCGGCGGCCAGACGATCGAGCAGGCGCGCGAGATCGTCGGTCAGCACGCAGCCGCCCTCGTCCATCGGCGTGATCGGAAACGCTGACAGGCCGCGGAACATCGTATCTCCTCACCCTCGTGAACCACTCGTCCTGTACTCACGCCTCTGACGGAGAGACAGGGCGCATTCGGTCCTGTTGAACGCAGCGAGGAGGCTTGCGCGCGATCTGAGCGAGCCGCAAGTTCGCTCGACAGGAGTTGCGCCGTGGCTGACCAAGGGCTCAAGGGACCCGCGTCCTACTTTCCCTCCATTGAGAAGACGTACGGGCGTCCGATCGCCCAGTGGCAAGCCTTGGTGCGCGAAGCTCTTCCGGCGAAGCACATGGAGCTGGTCGCGATGCTGAAGAACGAGCATGGCATGGGTCACGGCCACGCGAACGCGATCGTCGCGCACACGCTGGCCGCGGACAAGCTTTGATCTTGGCGTCCGATCTGCCTGGTGGGTTCGTGGCGAACACTTTCCCGCATGGGACCGTGCATGAGGCAGGGGACGACCTCCAGGCAGCCCTGCGATCCGATCCGCAGGTGCTGGAGCTCTGGAGAGGCCTGACGCCGCTCGGCCGAAACGAGTTCATCTGCTGGGTCGAGGATGCGAAGCAGCCGGCGACGCGACAGCGGCGCATCGCGCGGACCTCTGACGAATTGCTGGAGGGGAAGAAGCGGCCATGCTGCTGGGCAGGCTGCATTCACCGCACGGACAAGGCCCCGGGTCGCTGGCAGCAGGCCGTCCTGGTCGATCGAGGCGGGAAGACGCGCCCGTAAAACCGGTCGGTTTCGCCCGAGGCGCACCCAGCGCCGGGTTAGCTGCCGGCGGCTAGCCCGAAGGTCTCGGCGAAAGCCTTGCGCCCGCGCGGCGTGAACGCAATCACGCGCGTGCCCTCGACCCGCTTCGCCCAGCCGAGTTCGCCGAACCGGCCGAGCAGCGCGGCGCCGAGCGCGCCGGCCAGGTGGCTGCGGCGGACGGACCAGTCGAGGCAGGCCTTGCAGAGCGGCCGCCGGCTTCCGCCGATGACGGCGAGATCGATCCCGAGATCGCCGGCGAAGGCCTCTCCGGCCCCGGTCAGGTCGAGCATGTCGCCCTCGCACCGGATGAGGTTGCGGCCGACCATGCCGTCGAGCATCGCCACCCCGAGTTCGCCCGCCAAGTGATCGTAGCAGATGCGTGCTTCGCGGAGCGCCGGCTCGCGCGGACCGGGCCGCGTGCGCGAGTGACCGGCGCGCGCCGCAAGCCCCATCAGGGCCTCGAGCACCGCGCCGACATCGGCGCCCGACAGCGCATAATAGCCGTGCCGTCCCTGCCGGCGAACGGTCACGAGGCCACCCGCCTCGAGCTTCGCCAGATGCGAGCTCGCCGTCTGCGGCGTGATGCCGGCATGGCGTGCGAGCTCGCCGGCCGTCAGCGCGCCGCCATCCATGAGCGCGGTCAGCATGTTGGCGCGCGCCGGTTCGCCAAGCAGGGAGGCGACGAGCGCGATGTCGGGTCCGGCCTTCATGCTTCGACGCTAATCGAAGCATCTTCGTCCGGCAACGCCTCATGGTTGCGGCTCGCCAAAAGGAGCCATCCGCCATGAGAGTGACCTGCTGCATCCGCTACGTGCTCGACCCCTACAAGCGCGATGCCTTCGAGGAGTATGCCCGCAACTGGCTGACGATCATCCCGGCCTGCGGGGGCGATCTCCTCGGCTATTTCATGCCGCACGAGGGCACGGACAACATCGCGCTGGCGCTGATCTCGTTTCCGAGCCTCGCCGCCTACGAGAGCTACCGGGCGCGGCTGAGGGCCGATCCAGCCGGGGCCGCGAACTTCCGCACGGCGCAGGCCGAGCGGTTTATCCTGTCGGAGGAGCGCAGCTTCCTGCGCCCCGTGGAGCCCGCCGCATGATCGCCGTCATCTTCGAAGTCGAGCCAGCGGACGGCAGACGGGAGACCTATCTCGAAATCGCAGGTCGAATCCGCCCGCATCTGGAGTCCATCGATGGCTTCATCTCCGTCGAGCGCTTCCAGAGCCTCACGCAGCCGGGGAAGATCCTGTCGCTATCGTTCTTCCGCGACGAGGCGGCCGTGGCGGCCTGGCGCCACACCGAAGAGCACCGCGCCGCGCAGGCGGCCGGTCGCGGCGGCGTGTTCTCCGGCTACCGGCTCCGGGTCGCATCCGTGCTCCGCGACTACGGCCTGCACGAGCGCGATGAAGCGCCCGCCGACTCGCGCGAGCGGCACGGCGCGTAAGCAGTCCCGGTGCGTGGGGTTGCGTCCGCGCCACACCGGGCAGGATCCGTGCCACGGCCAGAGCAACGGTACGCCTGCATGGTCACCGGCCTGTCGTGTGCGGCCGCGATGCTCGGTTAAGGTCTCCGTAAGTACGGCTGGGACGATTCGATGTCTAAATTCCATCACGCCTGCGTTCTCGCGACGTTCGTCGCCTCGATGGCGTCGGCAGGCGCGTGGGCGCAGGACGCGGCTCAGAGTGGTCAGACGGCGTCGGGCAACGAGCCGACGACGGTGGGTGCCGAAGGCGGCCTCGGCTACAAGGCGACGTGGCCTGACAAGGACACCGCCTGGATCGACACCAAGGGTTTTGGGCTCGCATCCGGCAACGGCGATGTGAAGTTCCGGATCGGCGGGCGGATCGACGAAGATTTCGGCACGGCGCGCGTGCGCGATTTCCGCTTCACCAGGCCCTACAACGACAGCCTCGATTATCGCCGCACGTGGCTCGAGCTCTACCTGACATTGCAGAACTCGGTCGAGTTCGCGTTCCAGTACGATTTCTCCGACCCGACACGGCCCATCAACGACGCCGCCATCGCCTATCGCGGCTTCGATCCGTTCGTCTTCACGCTCGGCAACTTCAAGGAGCCGTTCAGCCTCAACCAGCTGATCAGCGACACGAACACGCTGTTCACCGAGCGCTCGCTCGCCGATGCCTTCGCGCCGGCGCGCAACTTCGGCTTCAACATCGGCACGCATGGCGAGGCCTGGACCTTCAACGCCGGCGTGTTCGGCGGCAACGCGAATACGGGCGTGACGGAGAACGGGATCGCCGGGACGTCGCGCCTGACCTACGCGCCGATCCTGAAGCCTGACGAGGTGCTCCATCTCGGATTGGCGGGCAGCTACCGGGCGCTCGACAGCACCGGCCAGACGCTCTCCTTCAGCGCGCGCCCCGAATCGTTCCTGTTTCGAACCGCGCTGGTGAACACGGGAACGCTCGCGAGGGCCGATGCCGTCGAGCGCATCGGCATCGAGGGCGCCTACCAGACCGGCCCGGTCCGCTTCCAGGGCGAGTACATCTGGACCGGCGTGCAGCGCGGCACCGGCCAGCCCGATGTCGGGTTCAACGGCGGCTACATCGAGGCTGGCTGGACGATCAACGGCAACGGCCGGCCCTATACGATCGCGCCGACATACGGCACCAGCTACGCCGTCTTCAGCGCGCCGAAGATCGCCGATTCGCAGCGCGTCCTGCGCGGCGGCATCGGCCTGTTCGAGCTCGGTGCGCGCGTCAGCTACATCGACCTGACCGACCGCAACATCTCCGGCGGGCGCGAGATCGACTACACGCTCGGCATCAACTGGTATCCCGAGACGAACGTGAAGTTCGTCGCCGATTACGTCCGCGCGACGGCGTATCGCTCGCCCGCCGCCTCGAGGCGCGTGGACGCGGACATCTTCGTCGGCCGGGCGCAGATCTCCTGGTAGCGGCGCAACGGCGAATTCCGGCACGAGGCGGGAACGCTCCCGCCTGCGGGCCATTGCAGCGGCTATGAACACCGCCGACACGCCCCCCGCCCGCAGCAAATCCGACTTTCGATCGCGGGCGGTCTTCGCCGCCTTCGTCTGGCTCGGGCTCGCTGCGCTGCTGGTCGCTGCCTGGGCGCTGCGGACGCTCATTCTCGTCACCTTCCTGGCGATCCTCCTCGCGATCGTCCTCCGCTTCCTCGGCGAACTCATCCACCGCGCGACCGGGCTGCGACCGCATTGGGGCGTCCTGATCGTCGCGCTCGTGCTCGTGCTCCTTGCCGTCGGGTCCGGCCTTCTCCTCGCGCCGACAATCGCGGATCAGGCGCGCCAGCTCGTCGAGAAGCTGCCGACCGCCGCAAAGTCGCTGCAGGAGCGCGTCGGCAACATCCCCTGGCTCGCCTCGCTTTGGGAGCAGGTCAGCTCCGGCCTGAGCCTGCCCGATCCGGGCGACACGGTCGGCAAGGCCGGGAGCATCGTCGGCGGCATCTAGTCGGCGCTCGGCTATGCGGGCCTCGCCCTCGTCGGCGCGCTGTTCCTGGCACTCGATCCAGGCCTCTATCGCCGCGGCTTCGTGCGCCTGGTGCCGGTCCGAAACCGCGCCTTCACGGAGAGCCTGCTCGACGACCTGGAACACACGATCCTGAGCTGGCTCGGCGGGCAATTGATCATGATGGCCGTGATCGCCGTGTCCGTCGGTCTCGGGCTGTGGATCATCGGCGTCCCGTACTCGCTCGCGCTCGGGCTGTTCGCCGGCCTGGTCGAGTTCATTCCGTATCTCGGGCCGATCATGTCGGCCGGCGTCGCGATCCTGGTCGCGCTCGGCACCGAGCCGCACCTCGTGCTGTGGACGATCGGCCTGTTCCTCGTGGTGCAGCAGGCCGAGAACAACATCCTGCAGCCGCTGATCCAGAAGTCCCAGGTCGAGATCCCGCCCGTCCTCCTCATCGTGGTCCTGTTCGGGATGGGCCAGCTGTTTGGCGTGCCGGGCGTGCTCGTGGCGACGCCGCTCCTCGCGGTCGCGATCGTCGTCGTGCGCCGGGTCTATGTCGAACGCCTGCTCGAGGGCCACGAAGCCGATGCAGAGCCGCCGCGCGCCTGATCGCGTGGCAGGACGTCGCGGGGCGCGCTACAGGAGGCTGGAGAGCGGCAAGAGCCGCCGTGGGAAACGCGCACGATGGCATCCAGTGCAGGGCGGCAGATCGTCTTCATCAATGCCGCACATTTCCTGACCCATTACAGCCTGCTGATCCTGCCGACCGCCGTTCTCGTGATGGCCCGGCCGGGCGGCGAGTTCGGCTCCGATTACGGCCCGGTCCTGGCGCTCGCGACCGCGATGTTCGTGCTCTACGGCGTCGGTTCGCTGCCGCAGGGCTGGCTCGCGGCGAAGCTCGGCCGCAAGGCCCTGATGGTTGCCTTTTGTCTCGGGACGGGCGCGTCGCTCATCGCGGCGGGCCTCGTGTCGAGCCCCTTCGGCCTCGCCGCCGCGCTCGGATCGGCGGGTCTCTTCGCGGCGATCTACCACCCGATTGGCACGGCGATGCTGGTCGAGGCCGCAGGCGCGAAGCCCGGCAAGTCGATCGGCGTGAACGGCGTGTTCGGGAATTTCGGCGTCGCGTCGGCCCCGATCGTCACCGCATTTCTCGTCGGCCATTACGGCTGGCGCGCCGCTTTCCTCGCACCGGGCCTTTTCGGGATCGCTCTCGGTGTCCTGTGGTGGCGCGAGCCGGAGCATGATTACGCGGCGCATCTCAGCGCCCGGCCGTTCCCGGCCATCCCGCGCTTCCTCGTCAGACGCGCGATCATCGTGCTCTTGTCCGTCGCGGTCGTGTCCGGGCTCGTGTTCAATGCCTTCACGCTGCTCCTGCCGAAGCTGATGGAGGAGCGGCTCGCGGCCGACGTCACGCTCCTGCCGCTCATCGGCGCCCTCGCCTTTCTCGTCACGATCTGCGGGGCCGCGACGCAGTTCAGCGTCGGCCGGCTGATCGACCGGACGACGCTGCGCCGGCTGTTCGTGCCCCTGGCACTCATCCTCGCACCTGCCCTCGCGGCGCTCTCCTTCGCGCAGGGCTGGCTCGTCCTGCCGCTGGCGGCACTGACGGCGGCCGTGATCTTCGGACAGGTGACCGTGAACGAGACGATGACGGCCCGCTACATCTCGCCTGCGCTGAGGACGAAGATGTACTCCATCCGCTTCTTCGTCGGGTTCCTCGGCAGCGCCGCGGCGGCTCCGCTGGTCGCGACCCTGCACGAGCGGACCGGCAACCTCACGGCCGTGACGCTGGTGCTGTCCGCGTTCGCGCTCATCACGCTCGGCTGCGCGATGTTCTTCCCGCACCGCCCGGAGGAGCTTCAGCCCGAGCTCTGGGCGACGAAAGCCGTCCCGGCCGAATAGCTCAGCTCGCTGGACCCGCGCTCCAGAGCCCGAGCAGCAGCGCGCCTCCGAGCACGGCCACGAAGGCGGCGGCCAGGACCTCGAGCCAGGCGACGGCACGCGCTCCGCCCTCACCTCGGCCTCCGGCCAGGCGGAGCGCCACGCTCTTCGCCAGCACGGCCAAAGCCGCGAGCGCCCCGGTGGTGATCGCCGTGCCAAGTGCCATGGCGAGCGTCGCCGCGATGCCGGCCCAGAACAAGCCTTGCGACAGCGCGAAGACGAGAATGATGATCGCGCCCGAACAGGGCCGGATGCCGGCAGCGAGCACGATCCCAGCGCTTTCGCGCCAGCCCGTCAGGCGTTCGACCTCGGCGGCCGACGGTCCGTGCGAGTGGCCGCAGGCGCAATCGTGGCCGTGCATGTGGTCATGATGATGATGATGACCGGCGTGGTGGCCGTGGTCGCCGTGGTGGGCATGCCCATGATGGCCATGCGCCGCCGCTGATTCAGGAACCACGGCGGCGCTCTTGCGCCAGAGCAGCGCGAGCCCGACCAGGAGCAGCGCCTCGAAGCTCGCCAGCTCCACCGCGCTCGCCGTCGCGTTGATCGCCGCGGAGCTCGCCTGCAGCACAGCCGCCAGGACCCCGACCAGCGCAATCGCGACCGCGGCCTGGACGAAGGCTGCCGCGAAGCTGAGCGCGACGCCGCGCGCGAGCGTTCGCCTGGTTGCCAGGATGTAGCCGGAGATGACGCCCTTGCCGTGCCCCGGGCCGGCGGCGTGGAAGATGCCGTAGAGGAACCCGATGCCGGCGAGGCTCCAGATGGCGGCGCCGTCGCGCTTCATCGCCGACAAAGCGGCGGTGAGGCCGCGGTAGAACTCGGACTGGATTGCCAGGATCCAGCCCCCGATGCCGGTCGCGCCGGGCGCAGCCTCGCGCAGGCCCGTGCCGAATGGGTTCTTCGGCGCGACCGGAGCGGCACTGCCGACGAGCAGGCCCGCCAGGCCGACGAGAGATGCGACCGCGGCGAGCGCGACGAGGACGACCAGCAGGCGCCGGGCGGAGCGCGGCAGGCGCGGGCTGTCGGAGGCGATCGTGCCGGCGTTCATGGACATGCGACGAGCACCCGGGATGCGAACTGCGCGCCGTACTGGGAGGCCCCGTTCAGGGCGGAGAAGAAGGATTCGCTGACGGACTGGGTCTGGCTCTGGTCCTGCGGCTTCGGCCGCGTGACGTTCAGCGCGCAGCCCTTGGGAGCGCCGTCCAGCCGCACCGCATCCTCGCCCTCGGGGATCGTGAAATCCACGAAGAAGGTCGGATCGGACACCTCCAGCGTGAAGGCGCGATCCGCCTTCGTCGGCGAGCGGAGCGGCAGGTCGAAGGTCAGCGTCAGGGCGCCGTTGGCGTAGGACGTCCCGTAGTTCGTCGGTTCGCCGAAGCTGAGCTTGGCGCCGTTCGCCTTGGCGTTCGTGAAGAAGGCCTGCTCGGCGAGCGATTCCATGTTGATCTTGGCGAGCTCCGCCATCTTGTCGGGCGCCAGAACCCCATCCGGCCCCTTCTCGAAGCCCTGGACGGCGTAGGCCGAATACGCCTCGTCGAAGGTCCAGCCATGCCGGACGGCAACGATGCGGCCCGCGGAATCGTAGAGGATGGTCGCCTTCGACTTCACCCAGACGTGGGGGTGAGCGGAGACCGCGCCGGCTGAGAGGCACAGCGCCATGGCGGCACCGAGGACATGGACCGATCGCATGAGACCGTCAGGTGTGAGCGAATGTAGATGGCGCGGTCTAGGCGCCGAAACCGGCCGAAAAGCGACGCTTGTGGAACACAGAGGGAACGGCTAACTTGTTCTTGCTTTGTTTCATGCGCGAGTCGGAGCGCCGCGCGGAGGTGACGATGCTGACCCGCAAGCAGAACGAGTTGCTTCGCTTCATCCACGAACGTCTGCGGGAAAGCGGCGTCCCGCCCTCCTTCGACGAGATGAAGGAAGCCCTGGATCTCAAGTCGAAATCCGGGATCCACCGGCTGATCACGGCGCTCGAGGAGCGGGGGTTCATCCGCCGGTTGCCCAACCGGGCACGCGCGCTCGAGGTGATCAAGCTGCCAGAGCCGATGGCGCGGCCGAAATTCAGCCCGAGCGTGGTCGAGGGAGGCTTCGGCAAGCCGAAGGGCATCCCGGCCCCTCCGCCGGCTCCTGTCTCGGACAGCCGCTCCATGCAGATCCCCGTCATGGGCCGGATCGCGGCCGGTACGCCGATCAGCGCCATCCAGAGCCGCTCGCACACGATCACGGTCTCGCCCGAGTTTCTCGGCGGCGGCGAGCATTACGCCCTGGAGGTCCGCGGCGATTCGATGGTCGATGCCGGCATCCTGGACGGCGACACGGTCGTCATCAAGCGCCAGGACAACGCGAATACGGGCGACATCATCGTCGCGCTGATCGACGACGACGAGGCGACGCTGAAGCGCTTCCGCCGTCGCGGCACCTCGATCGCACTCGAAGCCGCGAACCCCGCCTACGAGACGCGCGTGCTCGGGCCGGATCGCGTGAAGATCCAGGGCAAGCTCGTGAGCCTGGTGCGGCGCTACTGAACGCGCAGGTCGCCGTCCGGCGCCTCCGCCGCCGGTAGCTCCGGCTCGGCCAATGGATCCGGCGGGACTTCGGGTGTCGGTGGCGGCGCCCGTGCCGGCGCCGCCATCGCCTGGGGTAGAGCTGCGGTTTGGGCCCGCCGCGGAAGCCAGGGCCGGACCTCGTCCGGCTTTCGCGCGGTCGCGACGACGAAGCCCGTCGCGCCCGACTTGAGGGTGGTCGCGCCATGTCCGGCCAGGAACGTGCGGTCGACCACCAGTGCGGCCGCGCAGCCTGGCGGCGCCGTGACGCGCGAGATCACGACGGCAGCGCGCCCGCAATCCTCGGCGAAGCCGCGCCGGTCCTCGAGATAGGATGCGACCCGCCCATCCGGCAGCATGACGGTGCAACCGACAGGATCGCAGCGCGAGCCCGTCCTGACGCTCGGATCGGTGGGCTTCCGGGGATCGCCGTCCGCCTTCAGCCATTGCTCGGCCGTGAAGGCCGGCACGCGCCCGACCACGACGAGGGACCCCGCCCGTCCCCGGATGGCTGCCCCGGACCCGTCGCGGGCGACATAGACGTCCGGCCGGGGCGTGCTCCAGGCGATCGCCAGGCCGAGAGCGGCGGGCGCCACGGCCATCCAGCGCAGGCCCGAGACGAACAGCGTGGCGCACAGGATCGCGCCGACCAGGAGCACGAGGGCGCCCGGCCCGAAGGACGGGACCGTGACGATCGAGCCGCCGAGCGACGCCACCCATTCCGACAGCTTCAGCACCGCCTGCACGCCAAGGCCCATGATCCACCAGACCAGGGCGTCGAGACCGAACGGGTAGGCGACCGTGCCGAGAACCGCGCAGGGCATGACCACGAACGAGACGAGCGGCAGGGTCGCCGCG
Organism: uncultured Enterovirga sp.; assembly: GCA_964251455.1. Taxonomy (GTDB): domain Bacteria; phylum Pseudomonadota; class Alphaproteobacteria; order Rhizobiales; family Beijerinckiaceae; genus Enterovirga. The sequence goes on along the minus strand of CAXUKK010000001.1, from coordinate 12,918 downwards.
TTGCCGAGCAGCCCGTAGGGCTGCAGATTCTGGAAGTGGAAGGTCGAGAATGGCGCGGTCGCGAGCGTCGCGATCAGCGTCGTCGCGAAGGTCGCGGCGAGCGCCGCGCCCGCCCAGGCCAGCGCGCGGCCGACCGGATCCGTGCCCTCGGCTCCGCCTGTCCGCCGTCGTCCCCATTCGGCGAGCGCGATCAGGCCCGCGACTGCCGCGTAGGACATCTGCAGGCTCGGCCCGAGCAGCGTCTCCGGCTCCCGCGTCAGGACGACGAGGGCCGAGATCGCCAGGTTGCGCATCGACAGCGCCGGCCGGTCGATCAGGATCGCGCCCTGCATGACCAGGATCATGAGGAGCGAACGTTCGGCCGCGACGTCGGAGCCCGAGAACACGCAGTACGCGGCGGCTCCCGCCATGCCGACGAGCGCGGCGATCTTCTTGATCGGCCAATGCAGGGCGAGCGCGGGCGAGAGCGCAAGCGCGGCCCGGGCGATCCAGAAGAACACACCCGCGGCCAGCATCATGTGCAGGCCCGATATCGACACGACGTGGTAGATCCCGGCCGCCCGCAGGACGTCGTTCGTGCGCTCCTCGATGAGGCCGCGCTTGCCGGTGACCAGAGCCGCCGCGACGGCGCCGGGCTGGCCGCCGATCGCACCGGCGATGCGGGACGTGAGCGCGTTGCGGGCGCGATCGACGGCGGCGGCGAGTTGGAGGTCGAGCGGCCGTGCGATCGGGGCAGGCTCGATCCGGCGCAGCCTGCCCGAGATGGAGCCGACGGCGCCGATCCCGCGGAAATACGCATCCCGCGCAAAGTCGTAGCCGCCCGGGCGGGCGGCCTCGGGCGGCGGCAGCAGGCGCGCTGTCGCGGCGATGTAATCTCCCGGTGCGACGCCCTCGAGTGCCCGCGCCGTCGCCCGTATCCGGACCGGGCGCTCGGCGTTTTCGACGCGGTCGAGCTTCGCGAGCTGGATCACGAGACGCCCTCCCGCCTGCCGCTCCTCGATGGTCTCGACGAAGCCTTCGAAAGGGGACGACACGACGCGGGCGAGAACAGGCCCGGCGACTATCTGCGTCCGGATCACCGCTGCCGCAAAGCCCAGGAACATCGCCGCGAGCCCGATCAGGACGGCCAATGCCACCGGCCGCGCACGGGCGAGCGCGGCGGCAACCGCGAAACCGCCGACGACGAGGAGCGGTGGCCAGGCCGACAGAGGCCCATCGGCCGCGAAGGCGAGCGCGATCCCGGCTCCGTAGGCGACGGGGATCCAGGGGAAGAGACGCCGCGCCTCGGCTTCGCGCGCCAGGCAGCCGACGAACCAGTCCGGGCCTGACGCCAGGGCTCTCCGCAGCGCCCCGATGTTCCATGCTGCGGCGAGGACGTGCGGCAACGCCGCCGCCCGGGCTCCCGCCCGGCGACGTCCGCCTTCATCCTGGTGCCCTGCCCCCATACGCGACCCTAGGGAACGAACCCGCCCAGCCTAGCCGATCCAGGTCGCGCCGCTACCCCGCGACGACGGCGCGGACGTAACGGCGGCGGTCGCGGGTGCTACGAGCCGCCTTCGTGCCGGCCTGAGCTGCCGCGCTTCCACTTTCCCCTTCACAGACGAGCGCCATGCCCGATCCGGTGGTCACCCGTTTCGCGCCTTCCCCCACGGGCTTCCTCCATATCGGCGGCGCCCGCACGGCTCTGTTCAACTGGCTGTACGCGCGCCGCTTCGGCGGCCGCATGCTGCTGCGCATCGAGGATACGGACCGGGAACGCTCCACCGAGCCGGCGATCCAGGCGATCATCGACGGGCTGACCTGGCTCGGGTTGAGCTGGGACGGCGAGGTCGTGCACCAGTTCGCCCGCGCCGCCCGCCATCGCGAGGTCGCCGAGAGCATGCTCGCGGCCGGGCGCGCCTATCACTGCTTTGCGAGCCAGGAAGAGCTCGTCGAGATGCGGGAGGCGGCGCGCCGCGAGGGCCGGCCGCTTCGCTACGACGGCCGCTGGCGCGACCGCGACCCGTCGACCGCGCCCGCGGGCGTGAAACCCGTGATCCGCCTGCGTGCCCCGCTCGAGGGCGAGACTGTGGTGGAGGACCATGTCCAGGGCCGCGTGGTCTGGCAGAACAAGGACCTCGACGATCTCGTCCTGCTCCGCTCCGACGGCACGCCGACCTACATGCTGGCCGTCGTGGTGGATGACCACGACATGGCCGTCACTCACGTCATCCGCGGCGACGACCACCTGACCAATGCCGCGCGCCAGACGCAGATCTACCAGGCGATGGGCTGGAACGTGCCGCAATGGGCGCATATCCCGCTCATCCACGGGGCGGACGGGGCGAAGCTCTCGAAGCGCCACGGCGCGCTCGGGATCGACGCCTATCGCGATCTCGGCTTCCTGCCGGTCGCGCTCCGCAACTATCTCGTCCGCCTCGGCTGGAGCCACGGCAACCAGGAGATCTTCTCCGATGCCGAGATGGTCGCGGCGTTCGACCTCGGCCAGATCGGCCGCTCCCCGGCGCGGTTCGATTTCGCAAAGCTCGAGAGCGTCAACGGCCACTACATGCGCGAGGCGTCAAACGCCGAGCTCGCTCGCCGGGTGGAAGACCTGCTGCCGGCTCTCGGGGCCGCCCGCGGACTGGGACCGAGCTTCTCTCCCGATGTCCGGGCGAAGCTCGAAGCCGCAATGGACGGCCTCAAGGAGCGGGCGAAGACCTTGGTCGAGCTCCTCGATGCGGCGTATTACCTCTACGCGGCCGCGCCTCTCACGCTGGACGCCAAGGCCGCCTCCCTCCTCGACGGTGCGGCACGGGAGCGTCTCGCCGGGCTGCGGCCACGGTTGGCGGCGGTCGACGAGTGGGCGCAGGCCCCGCTCGAAGCGGTGCTCCGCGCGTTCGCGGAGGAGAGCGGATACAAGCTCGGCCTCGTCGCCCAGCCGCTGCGGGCGGCGCTGACGGGGCGCTCCACCTCGCCCGGGCTGTTCGACGTGATGGTCGTGCTCGGGCGCGATGAATGCCTCGCCCGGCTCGACGCGCAGGGCAGCTCCGTTTCATCCCCGGTTCAGGCGCCGTCCGGGGCTGCTTGAACGCGCATCTGCGATCCGATACCCAGCGTCATACCTGAAATCCGACCGGCGTCGCGGACGCTGGCCGGAGCCTAACCGGCTCGGGATATGCATCACGGTCCCACCGCCGGAACCCGCGAGAGGCGAGCTCGATGATGAGCGGCACGTGCACTCTGGACGACAAGAAGAGCGAGTTTCCGGTCAAGGAGGGCACTGTCGGGCCCGCCGTGGTCGACATCTCCAAGCTCTACGGGCAGACCGGCGCCTTCACCTACGATCCCGGCTTCACGTCGACCGCAAGCTGCGAGTCGAAAATCACCTATATCGACGGCGACGCGGGCGTCCTCCTCTATCGCGGCTATCCGATCGAGCAGCTGGCCGAGCACGGCGACTTCCTCGAGACCTGCTACCTCCTGCTGTACGGCGAGCTCCCGACAGCCAGCCAGAAGGAGGACTTCGTCTATCGCGTCACGCGCCACACGATGGTGCACGATCAGATGACGCGCTTCTTCCAGGGCTTCCGCCGCGACGCGCATCCGATGGCCATCATGGTCGCGTCCGTCGGCGCGCTCTCGGCCTTCTACCACGACTCGACCGACATCTCGGACGAGCACCAGCGGATGATCGCGCAGATTCGCATGATCGCGAAGATGCCGACGCTCGCCGCCATGGCCTACAAGTATTCGATCGGCCAGCCGTTCGTGTACCCGGACAACTCGCTCGACTACACGTCCAACTTCCTGAAGATGTGCTTCGCGGTCCCGTGCGAGGAGTACAAGGTCAACCCTGTCCTCTCGCGCGCGCTCGATCGCATCTTCATTCTGCACGCCGACCACGAGCAGAACGCCTCGACGTCGACGGTTCGGCTCGCGGGCTCGTCAGGCGCGAACCCCTTCGCCTGCATCGCGGCCGGTATCGCCTGCCTGTGGGGGCCGGCACATGGCGGCGCCAACGAGGCGGCGCTGAAGATGCTCGCCGAGATCGGGACGCCGGACAATGTCGGCAAGTATGTCGCCAAGGCGAAGGACAAGAACGATCCCTTCCGCCTGATGGGCTTCGGCCACCGCGTCTACAAGAACTACGACCCGCGCGCCCGCATCATGCAGCAGGTCGCCCACGAGGTCCTGGCCGAGATGGGGATCAAGGACGATCCGCTGCTCGACATCGCCATGGAGCTCGAGCAGATCGCCCTGAAGGACGAGTACTTCATCGAGAAGAAGCTCTACCCGAACGTCGATTTCTATTCGGGCATCACCCTGAAGGCGATGGGCTTCCCGACCTCGATGTTCACGGTGCTCTTCGCGCTTGCCCGCACGGTCGGCTGGATCGCGCAGTGGATGGAGATGATCGAGGACCCATCCCAGAAGATCGGCCGTCCGCGCCAGCTCTATATCGGCGAGCCGCGGCGGGATTATGCGGCGATGGGACAGCGCGGCTGAGGTGGAGAAAGCGGGCGTCCCAAACGCCCGCTTAAGTTTCGGTCGACTTCCTGGCGATCTCGGCCAGCACGATCCCGGCCGCCCGTTCGGACGGGGTACTGGACGAACCCGTCTCCATGATGCCGTCGAGGCGCGAGAACGCCTCGAGCTGGGTGCGGCGCTCCGGCGTGTCGCCGAGCAGAGGCAGAAGCGCCTCGGCCAGCTTGGCGGGCGTGCAGTCCCATTGGACACGTTCGGGGATGACGTTCTCGCCGAGGATGAGGTTTGCGAGCACGATCGACGGCACCTTGATCAGGTGCCTCAACTGCGCCTCGAGTTTCGAGACCTTGTAGGCGACAACCATCGGCACGCCTGACAGCGCGAGTTCCAGGGTGACCGTTCCGGAGGCGGCGAGCGCCACGTTGGCCCGGCGGAACGCCGCCCGCTTCGCGGCCTCGCCTTCCACGATCCGTGGCTGGACGGGCCACGCCGCCGTTCGTGCGCGAATGTCTTCGAGGAGATGCGGCACTGCCGGAAGGACGATGTCGAGCCGCCGGCCGGCCGATCGTTGCAGGAGGCCGATCGCCCGGCCGAACGGCTCGGCGAGCCTGGAGATCTCCGACCTGCGGCTTCCCGGGAGGACGAGGAGCGTTACGGGATCGCTCTCCAGCGACGGCCGCTCGCCCGGGACCGGGCGCAGCTCGTCCAGCCGCTCGACCAGCGGGTGCCCCACATAGGTGCAGGGCGGGCCGCCGAGCTGGAGATGCGCTGCCGGCTCGAACGGCTTCAGGGCGAGCACGTGGTCGACATAGGCCCGCATGCGCGGCGCACGCCCCGGGCGCCATGCCCAGACGCTCGGGCTCACGTAATTGACGATCGGCAGGTGCGGCAGTTTCCGTCGGACCCGGCGTGCGACCGCGTGGGTGAATTCCGGGCTGTCGATCACGACGAGGACGTCCGGCCTCGCCTGCACGACGGCCTCGACCACCTCGAGACCGCGGCGGTAGATGGATGGCAGTCGCGCCAGCACAGCCGTGATCCCCATGACGGCGATCTCGGAGAGCGGGAAGAGGCTCTTCAGCCCCTCGCGCTCCATCGCGTGGCCGCCGACGCCCGCGAAGGTGACGGCGCGGCTCTCGGACCTGAGCGCACGCATGAGCCCGGCACCGAGTTGGTCGCCCGATTCCTCGCCCGCGATCAGGAAGACACGCGCTCCGCTCACGGCGACGTCTCCTCAAGGCCGAGCAGGAACAGCCCGAGCCGGTCCGCCTCCCTGATGGTCCCGTCCCGGTCGAGCACGATCGCCTTCCCGCTGGCGATCGCCACACCCGCCAGGCCGGCGCGGGCAGCGTTCGTCATCGTCCGCGGACCGATCGCCGGCAGATCGACCCTGAGATCCTGGCCGGCCTTGGGCGCCTTCACGAGAACGCCACCCCGCTCGGCGCGGCGCAACCAGCCTCCCGCCCGAAGCGAGCGCGCTCGCGCGAGCATTCGGTCGGTGCCCTCTGGACCTTCGACCGCCAGCACGCGCCGGCCGGCGACCACGACGGCCTGACCGATGTCGAACGGAGAGAGGCTGCCGAGAAGGTCCAGGGCGACCGCAATGGATTCGCTCGAGCCCGCATCAGGTCGATGCGTCCCGTAGACACCGGAACTGGCGAGGAGGCCGGGTGCGAGTTCGGGAAGCCCCGCGAGGCGGAAGCCGCGATCTTCGAGGAGCCGCATGGCGCCCCGAAGAAGATTGTCGTCGCCGCGAGCGAGCACCTCCCCGATCTCGCCGCGACTCTTGAATCCGGCATAGGCGTCGAGCAGAGCGGCCGTAGACGGCCGGCGCAAGCCGCCAGCCAACGCTACGCAGGCCGGGCGCGAA
>CAXUKK010000001.1:3001-6571 GCA_964251455.1 uncultured Enterovirga sp. | reverse complement strand
AGCCAAGTCAGCGTACCCTTGGCGTCGAGCAGACCCACCGAGGCGTCCGCCCGCGCCCGAACCGCGCGCGACGCAAAACCCCGGAAGGCGAGGATGCGACTCTCCCGGCCAGAGGCCGCCAGCGCATCCGCGAGAAGAAGCGGGAGATCGCCGGATCCGGCAAGGATCGCGATCGGGCCCGCGGCATCCTCCTGCCGCATCACGACCGCGAGGGGACGGCCTCACGGGGCGTGCACAGCGCACGGTCCCCGCCGGTGCGGATGAAGTCCAGGATCTCGTGCACGATCGGGTGGACCGTGAACTCCTCCGCCACGTCGTCGACCCGCTCGACCAAGGTGCCCTCATCGGCGAAGAGCAGCCGATAGGCCCGGCGGAGATCGTGGATCTGCTCGCGCGAGAACCCACGGCGGCGAAGCCCGACGATGTTCAGGCCGGCGAGGTAAGCCCGGTTTCCGAGCACCATCCCGTAGGGGATGACGTCGTTCTCGACACCGGAAAGCCCGCCCACGAAGGCATGCGGGCCGATCCGGACGAACTGGTGGATGCCGGCACCGCCGCCGATGATCGCGAAATCACCGATCTTGCAGTGGCCGGCGAGCATGACGTTGTTCGTCAGGATGACGCTGTTTCCGACGCGGCAATCATGCGCGACGTGGGAATTGGCGAGAAAGAAGCACTTGTCGCCGATCGTTGTCTTGCCCGTCCCGTTCGGTGTGCCGGGGTTCATCGTCACGCCTTCCCGGATGATGCACTCGGCACCGATCGTCAGGGTCGTCGGTTCGCCGGCGTAGCGAAGATCCTGCGGCGCATGGCCGATGGACGCGAACGGGAAGATGCGCGTCCGGGCCCCGATGGTCGTGTGCCCGGCCAGGACGACGTGGCTAACGAGCTCGACGCCGTCGCCGAGCTCAACATTCGCCCCGACCATGCAGTAGGGGCCGATCGTCACGTTCTCTCCGATCCTGGCGCCCTTCTCGACGATCGCGGCCGGGTGGATCGTACCGTGAAAGCTCATTCACTCACCAGCATCGCGCTGACCTCGGCCTCGGCGACCAACGCGCCGTCGACCATCGCCTCGCCCCGGAACCACCACATGTTCCGGCGGCTCCTCAGCTTCGTCATGTGGTAGCGAAGCACGTCGCCGGGCTCGACGGGCTTGCGGAACTTGGCGTTGTCGATCGTCATGAAGAAGACCTTGCTCGGCGGCTTCTTGTTCGCGATCTGCGACGCGACGCACAGCGCACCGGCGGTCTGGGCCATGCCCTCGATGATGAGGACGCCCGGAAAGACGGGCTTCCCCGGGAAATGTCCCTGGAACTGGGGCTCGTTGAAGCTGACGTTCTTGATCCCGATGCAGGATTCGTCCGCCCGCATCTCGATGATCCGGTCGACGAGAAGGAATGGGTAGCGATGGGGCAGGAGCTCGAGCAGGCGCACGATATCGGCGCTGTTCAGAGTTTCTGCGATTCCGTCGGCCATCGTCTCTCCGGCTGGAGCGGGTACATCAAGCATCGTCGCCATCTCCGCCCTCTTTCGCGCTAACCGGCCGGGACGCAAGCCTTTTGAGCGTCATGACTTCCCGGAACCACTCCCGCACGGGCTTAGCGGGTGAGCCACCCCACCGGGCACCCGGCGGCACGTCGCCGTTGACGTTGCTAGTCGCGGCGATCTGGGCGCCCTCCCCGATCCGAACGTGACCGACCACGCCAACCTGCCCGCCTAGCACGACATAATCGTCGAGACGCGCCGACCCGGAGATCCCGGTCTGGGCGACGATGATGCAGTGCCGCCCGATCACCACGTTGTGGCCGATCTGGACCAGATTATCGATCTTCGTGCCCTCGCCGATGACGGTGTCGCGCGTGGCGCCGCGGTCGATCGTCGTGTTGGCGCCGATCTCGACGTCGTCCTGGATGATGACCCGGCCGACCTGCGGCACCTTCTGATGCCTCCCGTCGACGAATGCGAAGCCGAATCCGTCCTGGCCGATCCGCACGCCCGGGTGGACGATGACACGGTTGCCGATAAGAGCGTGGAGCACGCTCGCGCCCGGCCCGATCGCGCAATCCCGCCCGACGCGGCAGCCGGCGGCGACGACCGCGCCGGCCCCGATCACCGTCCTGCGACCGATCTCCGCGCCGGCCCCGACGACGGCGGAGGGATCGATGACGACGTCCGGCTCGAGCCGCGCGGTCGGGTGGATGAAGCTGCCCGGCGTCACGCCGCTCGCGCCGAAGCTCGACCGCGGCCTGAGTGCGCTCGGGTGCAGATGCGCCAGCACCGCCGCATAGGCGCGATACGGCGCAGGCACGATCAGGGCGAAGGTGCCGGCCGGAACGGAGGGCGCGAACTTTCGCGAGACGAGGCAGGCCCCGGCTCGCGTGGCCGCGAGCGCCTCCACGTAGCGGGGGTTGTCCATGTAGGCGAGATCGGACGGGCCCGCTTCCTCGAGCGATGCGACTGAGCGCAGATCGAGGGACGGCGCGCCATCCGGAAGCGGCACGCCCGCCAGGGCCGCGACATCGGCCAGAGACAGCGCCGCCTCAGGCGCGAAGAAAACGGGATCGGACATGGTACCGGCCGGCCGCACGAGGCGGCCGGCGATGACGGTCTTCAGATCAGAAACGGGTGCCGCCGGAGAACCGGAAAGCCTGCGTCTCGTCCTTGCCGACGCGGTAGGTGGTCCCGTTGTAGTTCCTCAGGACACCCTCGTCCTTCGACAGCGCGAAGGCGTAGTCGAAGCGGATCGGACCAAGCGGCGAGTTCCAGAGGATGGACGCGCCGATCGACGAGCGGATGATCTGCCTGTCGCGAACCACGATGCATTCCGGCTGGACGGTGCTGCCGCCGGACACGTTCGACACCGGGCACAACCCGCCGAGCGCACCCTGGAGGACGCCGTTACCGTTCACGTCGAAGGCGCGCGGACCCTGGTAGCCGAACAGCGTACCGGCATCGGCGAAGACCGCGCCCTTCAGCCCGAGATCACGCGGGATGAACGGGATCGGGAACTGCGCCTCGACCGTGCCACCCACATAGGTCGTGCCGCCGAGCGCGTTCTGGCTCGAGTCAGGCGTCGAGATATCGCGCGGGCCGATACCGGAGGGTGCGAAGCCACGGACCAACGTCGGCCCGAGGAAGAAGTGATCGACGAGGCGCAGGTCGCCGCCGAAGCTCTGGAGGCCGCTCGACGAACGATTGTCGCCGGTCGACTGGATGTGGCCACCCTGGAACTTCACGAGGCCGATGATGTCCTCGTAGATCTCCTTGTAGTAGCGCGCCTCGCCGGTCACCCGGAAGAAGTTCGAATCGCCGCCGAGGCCGGCGAACTCGGGCTTCACCTCGGCATAGAGGCCGTTGCGCGGGTTACGCAGGTCGTTGACCGTGTTGTAGGCGAGCGTGACGCCGGCAAGGGAGGTCAAGGTCGTGCCGCGCGATTCCTTCACGGCCACCGAGGCCTCGCCGTCCAGCGCGCAGTTCGGGTAGGCGGCAGTCCCGTCAGGGTTGAGGGTGGTGAAGTTGGGGATCGGAGCCGAGCAGTCGTTGTAGGGACGACGCGTCGTGTTCGGA
>CAXUKK010000001.1:0-2991 GCA_964251455.1 uncultured Enterovirga sp. | reverse complement strand
CCGCAGATCGTTCACCGTGTTGTAGGCGAGCGTGATGCCGGCCAGCGAGGTCAGGGTGGTCCCCCTCGACTCCTTCACAGCAACCGAAGCCTCGCCGTCGATCGCGCAGTTCGGGTAGGCGGCGCTGCCAGGCGTGCCACCAGGTCCATCAAGGTTGCGGGTGGTGAACCCGTCGATGGGTGACGAGCAATCGTTGTACGGACGACGCGTCGTGTTCGGAACCTTGAGGCTCTGCTCGTAGAGCGAGTAGCGCAGCGTGATCCCCGACTCCTCCGTCAGCGGCAGGCCAAGCCGGAGCTGACCGCCGGTCGTGCGGTTCTCGTAGCGGGCGTACTGCGTCTGGTCCGAGTATTTCGAGAACAGGTCGAAACCTGCCGCGAGCCGGTAACCGAGGAAATACGGCTCCGTGAAGCTGAAATCGACGCCGTTCGAGCGCTGGCCGATCTGTCCGGCGACGCGGACGAACTGGCCGCGGCCCAGGAAGTTCGATTCGGACACCGCGACTTCACCGATCGCGCCATCCGCGGTCGAGTAGCCACCGGAGATCGAGAAGGCGCCCGTCGGCTGGTCCTCGACATCGATGTTCACGACCACGCGGTCGGCGGCGCTGCCGGGCTCCGTCGTGAGACGCACCTTCTTGAAGTAGCCGAGGCCGTTCAGGCGACGCTCAGCGCGGTCCACGAGGACCTTGTTGAAGGGGTCGCCTTCGCCGATGTCGAGCTCGCGGCGGATCACGTAGTCACGGGTGCGGGTGTTGCCGCGGACGTTGATGCGCTCGATGTAGACCCGAGGGCCTTCCTCGACGACGAACCCGATGTCGACCGTATGAGTCGCCGGATTGCGCGCGCCGGTGGGCCGCACGATGACGAAGGGCTGCCCACGGCGGACTGCCGCGTTGGTCATGTTCGAAAGCGTCTTCTCGACCGACTCGGCGTTGTAGACGTCGCCGACCTGCGTATCGATCTCGTCCTTCAGGATCTCGGGGCTCACCTGCTCGACGCGGCTGTCGAACCCGACCGTTCCGACCCGGTATTGCTGGCCTTCGCTCACCGTGAAGGTGACCACGTAGCCTTCCTTGGCCTCATCGTAGCGGGCGTCGGTGCCTGTGAACTGGAAGTCGGCGTAGCCGTTCTTCAGATAATGGCGGCGGATGAGCTCCGAATCGGCGGCGATCTTGTCCGGATCGTAGACGTCGTTCGTCTTGAGGAACGACAGGAAGTTCATCTCCGTCGTGTTCATCAGCTCGCGCAGACGGCGCGACGAATACGCCTCGTTGCCCACGAAGTTGATCTCGACGACGCCGGTCTTGCCGCCCTCGTCGACCGTGAAGACCACGTCGATGCGGCCATTCGGCAGGTCGACGGTGCGGGCGGAAACCTTGGCGGCCGAGCGGCCGATCCGGCTGTAGATCTCCCGGAGGCGAGCCACATCGGCATCGACGGTCGCCTGATTGAAGGGGCGGCGTGCCTTGGTCTGGAGGTCGCCCTCGAGCGCGTCGCGATTGATCTTCTTGTTGCCCTCGACGACCACGCGATTGATCGTGGTGGCTTCACGGACATTGACGATGATCCGGTTGCCCTGGCGGGACAGGCGGACGTCCGAGAACATCCCGCTCTGGATCATGTTGCGGCGCGCTTCCTCCAGCGAACCGGAACCGGTCACGTAGGAGCGCACCGTCTCCGTATCGACGCGACCGTTCCCCTGGACCACGATTTCCTGCGCGAGGGCAGCACCGCCCCCACTCAGCAGGCCAACCGCGAGGACCGCAGCGGCAAGGCTCGCCGACATGAACCGTCGGACCGTCTTCATCAGCATCATCTAGTGCCCGTCTCGCTCGTGCTTCTTTCGAAGCGAGGCCCATCCCGGCGGCTTTCTCTCGCTACCGTGAGAGGTCCGCTTCTAGCGGGTGCCCGACCGCATGGACACCCAGTTAAGATTAACCCGCCCTCATTCTCTGTGCGCGTTGCGTTCCTGTCACGTCCCACGCCCGGCAAATGACGCCCCAAGGTGAACAATGTCGTTCCAAGTGGCGAAGAGCATCAGCATCACGACGATGGCGAGGCCGATCCGAAACCCGATCTCCTGAGCGCGGTCGCTCAGGGGGCGGCCCCGCACGGCTTCGAAGGCGTAGAACAGGAGGTGTCCGCCATCGAGAAGCGGAATCGGGAACAGATTGATCAGCCCAATCGACACGGAGAGAATCGCGATGAGCGATATGAGCGGCCCTACCCCGCCCATCGAGGCTACCTCACCCGAGACCCGCATGATCCCGATGGGGCCGGACAGCTGCTGTGCCGATTCCCGGCCGCTCACCAGCTTGCCGAGGTAGTTGAAGGTGCGATCGACGACGCTCCAGGTCTCCTGCGCACCCAGTTCCAGTGATTCGATCGGCCCATACCGAACGAAACGGAGATCCGCCGGGTCCTTGGACCCCTGGACCCCGAGCAGCCCCATCTTCTGCTTGCCGAAGCCCGGAACTTCGACCTCGCGAACCGTCGGAGTCGCCTGCAGGTTCAGGCGGCGCCCGTTCCGCTCGACCACGAATTCGAGCGTGTCGCCGGCGCTCGTGGAGACAAGGCGCTGCATGTCGGAGAAGCTCGTGATCGAGCGACCATCGATCGACACCACGAGGTCGTCCGGGCGGAAGCCGCCGGCCTCGGCCGCGCTGCCCGCCTGCACCGTGTCGATCCGGGGTGCGAGCACCTGGCGCCCGGCGAAATAGGTCACGCCGGCGAAGACCAGGATTGCCAGGATGAAGTTCGCGACCGGGCCGGCTGCGACGATCGCGACCCGCTTCGGGAGCGACTGCGTGTGGAAGCTGATCGCGCGCTCCGCCGGCGACATCCGGGCGAGCGCCGCGTCGTCGGGGACGCTGGCGCCGTTCATGTCACCCACGAACTTCACGTAGCCGCCGAGCGGAATGGCCGACAGCTTCCAGCGCGTCCCGTGCCGGTCGGTCCGGCCCACGATCTCCGGGCCGAAGCCGACGGA